>JAVCDH010000056.1 GCA_030765805.1 Candidatus Euphemobacter frigidus | reverse complement strand
CCCGGGAAAGTATACTAATACTGATTCTCTATGCGGCAGTTGCGCTGGGAGCCTATTATTTATTCTGGGGTCTTAAAGGAACCGACACCACTACCCAGGGAAGACATCTCTTCATAGTAATGCCGGCCTGGGCAATTCTCTTTATCTTCGGCTGGTGCCGGTTCTTCCCCGCGCGTCTGGAGAAGGGAGTCAGCTATAGTCTGCTGGCCGGTTTTGTCCTGTTAAACGTGGTTTCGATCCTGTTTTATATCATCCCCACGTTTGCATAGACGGAAGATACTTTTCAGCCAGCGCCAGAACCGCTGAAAGATATTGCCCCGGAGCTTCCGGAGTATCTCCTGGCGGCGTCTCTCAATCGACTCGACCTCTTCCGGTGTAAAGTCCTTACGGAATAAGTTCTCATCCACTTCGGCGTCCAGCATCTTCAGGAGGTCACCGTCAAAACTGACCACATTGACCTCTATCTCCTCCCAGCCGAGATTCCGGCAGGCGGCCAGGCGCCTGAAACCGGCCACCAGGGTATCATTCTCATCTACCAGAATCGGGTTCAATAATCCCACCTTCCGAATTGAATTCTCCAGAGGCGCGATATTCCCCTGGTCCTGCCGGATCCTGGTTTCTTCATTCACTATGATCCGATTGATCGATATCTTCATCCCTTCTCCTTAAATAAATTATTCCTCGCAAAAATTGTAATATTGTACTATATTAATTTAATCTCAAAGTTTCAACATTTTTACACCACGGAGGAAGGTAAAATGAAAATTAGAAGATTATCAATTGGCGCTATTATATCTCTGATATTTCTGATCGCGATTGTGGTACCGGTCTCGGGGGGGGTGAACCTCCCGGAGAAAGTTCAAGGTTATGCCTGGGTACCCAATCCCGACCGGCTGCTCAGCGACCTCGGGAAGTTTTCTCAGAACCTTGATATCCCGCCTCTCGCCATCATGGGGCTTCAAATGATGCTGGGCGGACTCCTTGAAAATTCAAACCTGACCGGCGTGGATATGGATGGTCCCCTCTGCCTGGTCAGCTTCAGCCCGGAAGCTGAGGACTCCTGGGCGGTCTGCTTCTCACTGACTAATCCTGATATATACCTTAAGGCGCTGAGCAAGACCTTGAAACTTCAATCCGAGGACGACAAGACCGGGATTCGTGTCTATACCAAGGAGGTTAAGACATTGGACGCGGAAGCGTTTGCCGCCGCTTCTCCGGAAGAGCAGAAAAAGATGGGTGATTTTTATAAGACCTCCAAGAAATCAGTATCAGTGGCGATCAATAAAAAATCCGCCTGGCTCTCACCCAATCAGGATATCTTGAAGCAGCTTTATCGCCTTACCCCCGTTGACTTTAAAGCGCCGGTAGACGGCTCCCTTGCTGTCGTCCTTAAAGTCCAGCCTTTGCTTGACTTCCTGGAGCCGCTGGCTAAGGAAAAACTCGAGAAGTTTGAGATGACGGCCGCGGAAGCTCCTTCTCCTCTGGGAGAGAACGTTGCCAGGGAGTTGCTCAATTCTTATATTGATCTTAGTCTATATTATGGACGCCAGGTGCGGACCTTTGCCATCGGGCTTACCATCAACGGCGATGGGGTTGAGCTGTACGAACTGATCGAGGCGGAGCCGGATAGTTCGCTGGAGGAGTTCCTGAAAGCGCAGAAGAAAGGAGAACTCTCCCTGGCCCGTTATCTCGACGATTCTTCCTGGATGGTTTTCGACGGACGAATTCAGAGACAGGATATGCTGATTGAACTTTACCGGAAGCTCTTCGATATATTCGGCGGGGTCTTTAAAGAACTGGACACAGGGAAAGACGAAAAAACCGTTGCCGATCAGCTAGCCGCGTTTGAAAAGACATTTCTGAAAAATCTTCAGATCTTCATCAACTGCTCGGGCGACGAGATGGCGTTCTCGATCTCCTCCTCCCCGGCTGCGATCTTCTCGGCGGTCTCCGTCCAGAAGATTACCGATCCCAAAGCATACCGGGAGTACATCAAGAAAAGCTATCTCGAGAGTATTGATATCATGATGCCGTTCTATCAGGAACGGGGTGTCGGCTTCGATCTTGCGGGCATCAAGGAGCCGGAAACCTATAAAGGGGTTGAGATATTCACCGCCAAAATAACGTTTGACTTGAAGAAATTGCTAAAAAAAGAAGAGTTGAGTGAAGACGAGAAGAGGGGCTTATCCCTGCTGGAAGCCCCCATGATCATTCAAAGCGCGGCCACCGGCAGACTGGCGGTAACCGAGATGTCCTGGGGCGGAAAGCCCGATATCAAGACCCGGCTCGACCTGATAGCGGCCGGGAAGAGTTCCTTCGACCTGAAAGAACTCAACCCCTGCCGGAAGGACGCCAATGGGGTTCTCCTCATCTCGATCGACCGTTTCCTGAAAGATTACCTGCTCGCGATAATGAAAAAATTATCTCCCCCTGAGACCGAAGCGGGACAGGCCGAAGTTTTAGAAAGATTGGGCGCGCTGGATCTCCCGATTCTGGCTTGCTATACCGTGGATGGCGCCAATCTGAAGATCGAGACCGGTGTCGCCATGGATAAGATCCGGGCGGTCAAGGTGATAATCGAGAAGATAAAGAAAGCTACCCCCGAAAAACCCGGGTCCAAGTCTGAATAGAAACGTGCCCGGTAAAGCTTGAATTGATCGATAAAACCCCACCGCAAAATCGGTCGCGGAGAAAATTTGACAAGCTTGTCCTGTCCCATAATAGTAGTATTTATTATTCTGGCACCTGTGTTTTTCTTACAGGCCGAGGGAACGATCTCTCCTGCCGCTACCTCCACAGTTCTTCTTCCTCCACCGGCATTAAAAGGAACCGTCTCCCTGGAGGAGGCCATCTACTCCCGCCGCTCGGTCCATTCCTTTCAGACGCGGCCGCTCACCCTCAAGGAGGTTTCCCAACTGCTGTGGGCGGCCGGGGGCAAGACCATCGACGGGCTCACCGGGGCCACCCGTTCCTATCCCTCCGCGGGTGGAATCTATCCGCTCTTCATCTACCTGGTGGCCGGCAACGTCACCGGTCTTCCGGCCGGAATTTATCGTTACAATTGGAAGAACCATACAGTAACCTTTCTCCGCAAAGGTGATCTCAGGGGGCAACTGGCCCGGGCGGCTTGGGGGCAGCAGTTTGTCGCTCTCGCTCCCGCTTCTATTATTATCACCGCGGATGTAAACCGGACCTCCTCTCGCTATGGATCCCGGGGGGAATCGCGTTACGTCCCGATGGACGTCGGCCATGCCGGTCAGAACGTCTCTCTCCAGGCGCAGGCGCTGGGATTGGGGAGTGTGGTCGTGGGGGCTTTTCAAGATAAAGCGGTGGAGGAGATTCTGGGCTTGAAGGTTGAGACTCCTCTCTATATCATCCCGGTGGGAATGGCGGCGGTAGGACTCGAACCTACGACACGCGGATTATGATTCCGCTGCTCTAACCGACTGAGCTACGCCGCCTAAATAGTGCTTTAACTGTTTATTTGATATTTCTTGCTACCTGAAAGATCAAAAAAATTATAGTATTACAAAGGGATTGTATTCTTCAACTAAAAATTAAGCCGCTCAATTTAGGTTCAAAGGAGTCACCCATGGAAATGACCTTGAAAGAAGTTGCTGATATGGTTAAGGGGGATCTGATCGGGGGCCCTTCAATCACTGTCCGTACCATAACTAACCTGGAAGGAGCAGGGCCCGGAGCTCTGATCTGGATTGAGAAGAAGAGATATCTGAAGGCCGCCGAAGAGACGGAAGCGGAAGCCATTATATGTAAAGATGATATCGAGACCTCATCCAAGCCCCTGATCCGGGTCGAGAACCCCAAATTGGCCTTTGCCCGCCTGGCCCAGATCTTCTTCCCTCCCCGGCAGTTCCCTCCCGGCATTTCACCGGATGCCACCGTCAGTCCGGAGGCGAAGATCGGAAGCGGGGTCTCGATTCAGCCCCGGGCCGTGATCGAAGCGGGGGTGACAATCGGCAATCGGTCGGTCATCGGCGCGGGGACGTTCATTGGTTTGAATTCGAAAGTGGGCTCTGATACCCGGCTCTACCCCAACGTCACGGTAAATGAAGACGTCGTGATCGGCGATCGTTGTATCATCCACTCCGGGACGGTCTTGGGCGGTGATGGATTCGGATATGTTCAGGACGAAAATGGGCTCCAGGTCAAGATTCCTCAGGTAGGAAAAGTAATCATCGAGGACAACGTCGAGATCGGCTGCAACGCCTGCGTCGACCGGGCCACATTCGATGAGACCATTATCAGGAAGGGAACCAAGATCGATAATCTGGTTCAGATCGCCCACAACGATGATATCGGAGAAAACTGCGCCATATCGGGACTGTGCGCCCTGGCCGGGTCGGTGAAAACGGGAAAGAATGTAATCATGGGCGGGCAGTGCGGCATTGCCGACCATGTCGAGATCGGAGATAACGTCATGCTGGGCGCCCGGACCGGTATCGCCCCCCACAAGAAGGTCAAACCAGATCAGATACTCTGGGGGGCGCCCGCCCGCCCTATCCAGGAAGCCAAACTGCTCTATGTCATGGAGTCCCGGAGGTTGAAAGAGATCATGAAGGAAAGAGGAGAGGAGGGGCTGTCTGACGGAGAAAGCGATTAATTTTACCAATTTTATAAAAATCCGACTTCCCATACTCCGATAAATAGTTTATGCTATGATGTGACGCGGTCTGAGAATGATTATAAGTTGTGGGCTACGTGAATCCTTAAACTAACCGGAGGGGAAAACGAGAAAAAGTAATATCCTGGATCATAAAGTATTTATTCTTGCCGGCTGTCTGGTCCTTCTGATCCCATTTTGCCGGGTTGCCTTCGGAGAGACAGCACCTCCGGAGGTCGTGGCCGCCGCCGAGGCCGGCCTCCTCCCCTTCCTGAAGAGCCTCCCTCCTGAAGAATTGGGTAACTTTGGTTTCTCCCCGGGCGATCAACTCCCCCAAGCACGTATTGGCGACCCTTGGCAGCTTTACACTATTACTCCCTCAGCCCTTTTGAAAGCCGGAGCGGACACCCCGGTCGACACACTGATCTCACCTGCCGGACTCTGGTACTTCCCGGTCATCTTGGGGGACCGGTCCAGAAGTATTCTGGTAGTTGATGAGATGGAGAATGGCTGGGAAGCGGTCTCTTTGGGGAAGTCGTCCCTGGCCGGCGAGATGCAGAAACTGAAACGCCAATGGCCGAAAGCGCGAGGGTACGAACCGAAACTGATAGCCATCTACCAGGCTGCCTCCTACTTCTTTACCATCCCGGAGAAGGACAGCGAGAACTTTACGCCCCTCACCTTCGACGGGGTGGGATTCGCCGGCTACTATCAGACGGCCGGCCCAGAGTACTCTACGACCACGACCCTCTCGCAGATGCTCGGTCCTTTAAAGTCCGCCGTGGAGAAGAATATCAGCCTGAACCGTCAGTAAACCGGTCAGATAAGGAACAAGATCATTGAAGACTATCTCTGTCATGGCACCGGTGATCATCAGTCTGGTCGTCGGCGGAACTCTTCCCGCCACCGCCGGTACTTTAAGCGTCCCGATGCTCTACCAGCAACAAAACCAGTGGTGCTGGGCGGCATCCTGCCAGATGATCCTCTCCTATTATGGCACCTCCTCTACTCAGTGCTCGATGGCCAATTGGTGCTTCGGACAGTCCACCTGCTGCAATAACGTGATCTGGCCCAATGGGACCGGCTCCTCCTGCAACCAGGCCAACTGGATCTTCGGTCAAAGCGGAGACATGGAGGATGTACTGATCGCTTGGGGGGCAATCTATGGAACCGGATCATACGCTGCCCTCCCCTGGGTGATATTCCAATCCGAAATAGACGCCGGACATCCCTTCGTGATCGGTTTCTCCTGGTACGGCGGCGGGGGCCACGCCCTGGTCGGCCGGGGTTACTCCGGGAGTTCTGGCTATTACAACGACCCCTGGCCCGGCAATGGACCAACGTTGTCACTTTACAGTTGGATGGTCTACGCCCCGGGGGACCATACCTGGGACCAGAGTTACCGGCTCACCACCAATCCGCCGGGCTCGTCATCCTGCCGCGTCCTGGCCGGGGGCGATTACAATGGTGATACTTATGATGATATTGCCATCTTTCGACCGGCGGCGGGATTATGGTCGGTTCGGGGGATTACCAGGGTTTATTTCGGTTCCTCCTTAGATCTCCCGGTCCCCGGTGATTACAATGGAAACGCAACCACAGACATCGGTATCTTCCGTCCCACTTCTGGCCTATGGAAAATCAAAGGAGTGACCAGGATCTACTTCGGTTCCTCTTCCCACGTTCCCGTACCGGGGGATTATAACGGTGATGGCACCACCGACGTGGGCATCTTCCGTCCCTCCACGGGATTGTGGGCGTTCAATTATTACCAGTGTTACTTCGGCACTTCCTCGGATGTACTCGTCCCGGGTGATTACAACGGAGACGGAACCTGCGAACCGGGTATATTCAGGGTATCCAGCGGCCTCTGGGCGATCCGGGGGGTAACCCGTCTCTACTTCGGCGGCTCGGGAGATACCCCGGTTCCTGGTTGGTTCATCGGGACCTACCACTACACCCCCGGAATCTTTCGGGCCTCAGCTGGGCTTTGGGCGATCCGGGGAGTAACCAGGTGTTACTTCGGCTCCTCTTCCGACCAGCCGGTGCTGGCTGACTACGACAACTACTATGGCGACGACCTCGCCATCTTCCGGCAGAGTTCCGGCCTCTGGGCGATCCGCGGGGGAAACCGGTACTACTTCGGAGCCAACGGCGATATCCCGGTGACAAGGTAGAGAGCAGAAAGTGGTCATTTTGAGAAATCGCTGCTGCAAATCAACACCTTAACTTATTCCCAATTTTACCCGCGAATCCTGAAAGTAGGGCTAATCCCCCCGGGAGATGATGGAGTCCTCAAGGAAGATCATACCCACCCGGGCTTTGTTTACTTCCAGATGACTGAGGGTATAGAGCTCCCGTGAATCGCCGGCCATGAAGATTCGGGCGTTCTTCACTTCCAGGAAATCATCCCGCTCCCTCTCCAGGAGGGAGTCCAGGTCGGCTCCTGTGTAGTGCATCACCATTCCATAGATGATATAGCTCTCCAGAAAGATAACCACCGACATCATTCTTTTTTCCATAAAGCCCCTTCCTGTATTTGACCTTTGTCTTATATTCTAATGGTTCCCTGATAAAATTAGCAATATCAAAATATTTCCCTCCTTGATATTATATCCGGGATAATAAGAATTGAAGAGAGTCCCAACCAAATGGCCACGACCGCATCACAATTAACCGCGAGCAAGCGCGAGCTCCTTCTCGATCTCCTGGAGAAGGGCGAGACCAGGCTGCTTATCCAGGAGCTCTCATATCTTCATCCGGAGGATCTGGCCGAATGGCTGGCTGATTGCGCCCCCCCGGTGCGGCTGGAGATCCTCCGTCACCTTCCCTTAAAGACCGCCGGCGAGATCCTCGATACTATCCCTTCGACCATCCGCGCCGAACTGATCCGGGAACTCTCACCCGATTTCCTGGGGGACATCATTGAAAAGATGGCCCCGGAAGAAGCTGCCGAGGTTATCTCGGAGCTGAAGCCTCGCCAGGCACCCGAGATTCTGAGGGAACTTCCTCAGCAGGAGTCTTCGGAGATCCGGCAGATCTTGACCTATCCGGAAGACAGCGCGGGACGGATCATGGATACCGACCTGATCTCCATCGATCGGGAGATGACGGTGGCAGAGGCAGTCAACCTGATTAAGAAAAGCACCATTGAAGAGGCGCTCTACTCGGTCTATCTGGTCGATGCCCGGGGGAAGTTGCTCGGAATCGTCCCGCTCCGGGACCTCCTCACTTCACCCCGGCAGACTCCTCTCCAGGAGATTATGCAGCCGCCGATAGCGACTGTTACTCCTGAGACCGATCAGGAAGAGGCGGCCCGGCTGGTGAAGAAATACGACCTCTCAGTACTTCCGGTGGTGGATGCCGACCGCGTCCTCCGGGGGCGGATTACAGCCGATGACGTGATCGACATCATTGATGAAGAGACAAGCGAGGATATCTATCGGATGGCCGGGACCGATGAGGGAGAACTCCGGGCCACCTCTCCGTTTAGGATCGCCCGAATCCGCCTTCCCTGGCTCTTGATCTGTATCGTGGGGAGTTTCTTCTCCGCCCTGGTGATCAGCTCTTTCGAGCTGACGATTGCGAGAGTAATCTCACTGGTAGCTTTTATTCCCATGATCACCGCCACCGGCGGCAACGTCGGTCTTCAATCCTCCAGCATCGTCATTCGGGGGCTGGCTCTGGGGCTCTTGAAGTCATCCAATCTCTGGAAGGAAGTGGTCAAACAAGTGCAGGTCGCTCTCTGGCTCGGACTGGCCTGCGGAACGCTACTGACGATAATCGGCTTCTTCTGGGGAGATGAGCATCCCCTTCTCCTGGGAACTCTGGTAGGCTTCTCGATGTTCCTGGCCGTTACCTTCTCCACCCTGACCGGGGTTCTCATCCCCCTGACCTTTCACAAGCTGAAGATCGATCCGGCCATCGCTTCCGGTCCATTGATCACCACGCTGAATGATGTGCTGGGGATCGCTCTTTATTTGACCAGTGCTACCCTGATGATTAAAATGTTCCTGTAACAAAAGCTGCGGCTGTGCTTAGGATTGATCCGTGAAAAATAAAATTTTTTCACCACTCCGGTTGAACGCAGCAGGAAAAATTTTAATATGCACCATCTGCTGCCGGGAGAAAGACCAGGCGGAAGGACTCCTCCCGGCTCTTCAAAGGTACCGGTCGTCACGAATCAAAACGGTCTCCAAGCTTTCCCGAAAGGCGGGTTGGCCTTTTGCCATCCTCTCCGGAAAATACGGCCTGATCTCTGCGGATGAGCCGATCCCTTACTACGACAGATTGATGGGGGAAGATGACCTGGGGAAGATCATCGAAAAGAACACCGTGTTTCTGAAAAAGAACGGGATAAAGATGATCTTCTTTCTCATCCCCGCCCCGGCCATTGACCCCCATGTAGTTCCTTATCTTAAAAGCATGGAAGCGGCCGCCGAATCCACCGGGAGCGAACTGAAAATAATCTTTGTCCCCCCTTATCCGAAACTTCATTTTATGAAATCCCGGATAAACTAATTATACCCGAACTCACGCAGGCTGCTACTCTTCCTTCGCCAATTCTCCCGCACTTTGACCCGGAGCTCCAGATAAACCGGGACGCCCAGTAGGCCTTCTATTCTGGACCGGGCGTAGGTCCCGATTCGCTTGATCATCGCCCCATTCTTTCCCACGATAATCCCCTTCTGGGATTTCCGCTCCACGTAGATAATCGCGCTGATGAAGAGTTTCTTCCTCCCCGGCCGTTCGCGCATCTCCTCAACCGTCACCGCGGTGGAGTATGGTATCTCCTGATGAGTAATTAGAAAGACCTGCTCCCGGATAAATTCTTTGACGATCTCCCGCTCCGGCTGGTCGGAGAGCTGGTCCGGGGGAAATAAAAGAGGGCCGACCGGTAGATACTTCCAGGTTACTTCAAGGAGGCGATCGACATTCTCGCCCTTGAGAGCTGAGATCGGGATGATCTCCTTGAAGGGATAATGTTCCTGAAGGCGGTTGATCAGAGGAAGAAGCCGGGGGCGGGGGAAGAGATCCACTTTATTGATCAGTAAGAAGACGGGGATTCGCAACGGGAGATGATCGCCGAAGATCGGCCCGGAAAGATCCGTACCTTTCCGGCAATCAATAATCCAGTAATTCAGATCAGCTTCAAAGATGGCCGATCGGGCGGCGGATACCATCTGACTTCCCAGAGCGTCACGGGACCGATGAATCCCCGGGGTATCGACAAAGATGATCTGACCTTTGGGAGTGGTCAGGATACCGCGGACCACCTGCCAGGTCGTCTGCGGCTTGGGGGAAACAATAGCCAGGTTCTCTCCGATCAGACGGTTCATGAGGGTTGACTTCCCCACGTTGGGCTCTCCGGCCAGACTGACAAAACCGCATCTGGTCTCAACTGTATTTTTAAGGAGGGATTCTTTCAAGGCGCACCGGAATTTTCTTTCTCCGTGATGATTGCGGAGGCTCTTGCTTGCCTTCTCCCGGTTCAACGGGAACACACTGGTACATGGTTTACCCCCTGGGTCCCCCCCTGCCGCCCTGGAGGGAGGCCGTAGGCCGAC
>JAVCDH010000047.1 GCA_030765805.1 Candidatus Euphemobacter frigidus | reverse complement strand
GCTCCCCCCTGCCGCCCTTCCGGTCGGCCTACGGCCTCCCTCCAGGGCGGCAGGGGGGGACCCAGGGGGTAAACCATGTACCAGTGTGTTCCCGAATCTACTCGATCAGTCAGTGAGAAAATACACCTGCGCCGGTTGCGGGCAGAAAACCATAAGGGAGATGTCGGAATGAAGACTGAGGTAAGGGAAATAAAGATCTCGGAGATCGTGGGCAGTCTTTGCCGCATGCGGCTGGAGAAGGACTACGAGAAAGAGGAGCTGATGGCCTCGATCAAGCGGCGCGGGGTGATGAATCCGATCAAGGTCAAGAAGACGAAGAAAGGGTGTCTGCTCTTCCGCCGGTGGCCGGCGTCTTGACTGCAGCCGGGAACTGGGACTGACGACCATTCCGGCGGAGATCTGGGAGGGGATCAGCGACGAGGAGGCGGTCCTGACGGGATTCATTGATAACATCAACCGCAAAGACTTCACCCAGCTTGAAGAAGGATACGCCTACGCGAAGCTGACAGACGATTTCCAGCACAGCGTGGAAGAAGTGATGGAGTCCTGCGGGAAGTCCCGGAGCCGGATCTATACTCTGCTTACACTGGTCCGTAACCTGACGCCGAAGATGAAAGAGGCGATCATAGCGGGGAAGATGACTGCCGGCCACGGGGAGTGGCTCCTGCGGATTGAAGATCCAAGATTGAGGGCCCGATTATTCCGCAAGATACTGGCGGGGAAGCTGGACCTCACCGATCTGATCACCGGCACCATCTGGGAAGGAAAAGATTGACATAAACGCCAGTCCTGCCGCAGGACAATAGCTTTACATATTCTGTCGTTTATCAAGCAAGTTGTTCAGTAATCCGAAGAAGAAAGGTATAATATGTCGTGGAAAATGCGGGTGTTAACGGCGTATGAATTAGGAATTTATGTTTAGGAATTTTCGATAATTCTGTCGACCTGAAGGTCGACAGTTACGACATCTTCAATGACAGAGAACCTGTTTAATTAAAGTTTTCAGGGTCACAATAATAAGTTTATAACCGAGCTATAATTCTTTTTATCCGTCATACTTAATATTTGGGGTGTGATCCTGACCCCTTTTTCTCTCCCAAGTGGCTTTTTAGATTAGATGGCCATATCCTGCTTGAAATTTCCTGGCCGTCGAAGAGGTCCAAGATGGAAGTGGTGGCTTCCTGCTGGACGTCAATATTGGGGTTGAATTTAATCTTCATAACAACATATCTCTATGGAAATTATGTAATCGTAACTTGTTAAAATAGTGGGCATTATGTGTTTACCCTCGTTTTCGGATCACACAAACCATTGCCTAAAATTCATTTTTCGGATTTGGATTATGTAATATCCACCGGGCTGACCGGGTGGCACGCATAGACTCAATGGACCGATCTTCGCGGCGCATTTCCTGCAAGAGATTAGTGACAAAAGTCTTCTTTTGCTTCTTGGTCAGTACGTCCGACAGCTTATCCAGAAAAGATCATCAAAATCTTCTCGCCTCGCATTCCCGAACTTCTCCAGATATGCCAGAACCATTTCCTTGTAATGGCCTTTATCAAACGCCCGTTGCCGAATATAAGCTGCCTTCGTTCCTGTTGTGGCAACAATATGGAACGATACATGAAGATTTGGGCGCCGGCCTTCGACCAGTTTTTGCGACTTGAGCGACCGGAATTCGGCTTCGGAGAGAGCCCGTTTCTTCTGCACCTTATCCAAGGCAATTACATCCCAGAGATCCAGGACCGTCTTCCGGGTCAGCAACCGTGTGTACTTTTCATCCAGAATCGTTCCGAACAACCGGGCTTTTACCCGATCAGGTTCGATAAGATCATAATCCGGCATTGGGAAATACCGATCCCGCTGCGTTCTGAAAATGCGCTTGATTCCGCTGGCGATTGTGTCGATCATGTTCAAATTAACTCTTTCCTTTTATTTGATCGTCAATGTTACCCTGTTCCCTTTTAGCCGGTCCGCATGAGATGAATGACAGGTTAAGATTAAGATCTGTTTCTTCCCGGCGAATGTTTTTAAAACTTCCGCCGCCGCTTTTTGCCGTACCGGGTCGAGGTCGACGAGGGGGTCGTCCATGATGAGGAAGCCCTCGCTTTTACCGAGGAATTGCCTGGCCATCGCCAGGCGGATGGCAAGAGCGAGGTCGTCCCGGGTTCCAACGGAGAGGAGTTCGCGGGTCAATATTTGCCCGTCTTCTCTGACCAGGCCCCGGGGAAGGCTCTCTTCCATCGCCACCGACCGGTAGCGTTTCCCGGTCAACCTTTTGATCATATCTTCCACGTCTTTTCGCAATCCCTTGAAAGTGTCCTGATCAATCTCTTCTAAAAGAGGCCCGGTGAGATCCCTGATCCGGGCAATCGCCTCGCCTTCCTTTTTAACGGCGGCAAAACTATCTTCCGCGTCACGCAGACGTTTTTCCAGAGCCTCCTCCGTCTCATCCGGCATATTCTCAGTTAATCGGATCTGCTCCATCTTTAATTCGCTTAGTTGATTCCGTAGATTCCCGACTCGCTCCTCCCGTCGCCGAAATTTGTCAATGAAGTCCTCGGCGTTCTCCACACCTTCGGGCAACGGAGCGAGTTGGGCGATCTTATCATCGATTTCTTTCTTGCTTTTCATGTCTTCCGCCAATGCCAGAAGAAGCTCTTGGGTATCCGTGTATTCCTTAACATAGGCTTCAATTTGCTTTTTCAGCCGTGCTTGCTCTTCTTGGGCCGCGCGGATATCTCCTTTGACCTTCTCATGCTCGGCAACAACCTCCGCTAAGGGCCGCGCCTTTTCGGACAAACCTGTCTCTCCGACCTGCTGTTTAAGCTCCTCGAAAGTATAGTCCCCCAGCTCGTCCTTCAGATTCCGCTCAGCCTGCCGTGCTATTCCTGCATGCTCATCCCAGGCAAGTAAGATGGCCTCGGCTTCATTGATATTGGTGACAGCAAGCTCAGCTAAAATGTCATTATGAATTTTTCGCGCGTCATCATATTCACGGGAAATTTCCTCAAACGGCCGGTCACCGGATATCGCCTCAACTGATAGTTCAGGATGGTCGATCTTAATCCGGCCGCCAGCCCTTATCTCTACCGATTGGCCAGCGATAAGTTCATTCTCCACCGGCTTTTCCACGTCCTTTTCGATGGTAACGCGCGTGTTTTTCTTCGTGGTCACTCTGACGGTCAACTTGCCGGCGGCGAGGCCGGCCTTGAGTCGATCGATCCGGCCAATGGCCGCCCGGAGCTTCTTCAGGTCCTCTCGGCTGATCTTCTTTAATTTTTGCAAAGCTTCCCGCGCCTCTTCGAGCGCCTTTTTCTTTGCCTGAGCACGTCGATAGATTTCCCTGAGAGCACGTTTTTTTTCCAATTTATCCGCCGCCGTTCTTTCAGAAGCGAGCGTCTTTTCCCGCTTCTCCATCCCGGGCAATTTTTTCTCCAGATCTTCCAGCTTGTTTTCCAGGACCGGCCATCGGCTATTCGCTTCTTTATAATTTTTAAGCCGGGCCTGGAGGCCATTCAACTCGGCGGAGAGCGTTCTCCGTTCCCGGGCATCCTCCACTGCCTGCCGGTTCTTTTTCAGATAGACTTCGGTCTCCTCTAAAGTATTCGTCTGTTCTCCAATCCGCTGATTTATCTTTCCCAATTCTTCTTCCAAACGGCGGACTTCCCCCAGAACCACCCTCAGTTCCTCCTTATCATAGAAGGCCCGCAATATTTTTTTGACCTTCCGTTTCCAGGGTTTTTTTATGCCCATCCCCTTCTCAGGGTAATCCTCTTTCCGGTCCCAATGGCTGAAATAGTCATCATATTCAGCTTCCAGCCGTTCCCGGAAACGGTCAATGGAGACTCCATCGGTCTCGAGGATAGCCGCGCGAAGGATATCGCCTAAATTCCGGACCGTTTCGGAATGCTCCTCATGAAGATTCCGCAAGGTTCGACCCAGGCCGGTCTGGTAAGTCATCAGAATGGATTTATAGGTCCCTTCGGTAGATCCCAGGAGTGGCGCGAGACGGTCTTCAATCGCGTCTTCATCGGTAACGCCGGCGCCGTCGGGGAGTGTAAGCTCCGCTGAGGTTGTTCCCCCCCAGCTCTTTTTCAACGTAAAACTCTTACCATTATGGATAAAATCCAGCTCCACCCGGATGGTATCTCCCTCTCCCAGAGGAAGAAATTTTTTGATTTTATTCTCAAAATCCCGCTTACCGAGTTTCGTCTTCACAAATAGAGCCGCGAAGATAGCGTTGAAAACGGTAGACTTGCCCGCTTCATTCGGCCCGAGGAGGACATTAAGACCGGTCTGAAAAGTCAGTTCGGTATCGTTCAGTCCTCCAAAAGGATTGAGCTGAACCCGGGTGACAATCATTGCCGCGCCTCCTTGAGAAGGCGGTAAGCAACCTGCAGAACTTCCGCCTCCCTTTCATCGCGGGATAGTGAAGTGAGAAGACGGTGGGGAAAAGAGCCTTCGGTAAAGTCGCGGTTGACCATGGCCGGGGTTATCTCTTCAGTAAGGTCCCCGGAGGCCCACTGGAGATAAAAGATGTTCCGGTGCAAGGTCTCTCTAATCCCGGGCAACCGGTCATAGGCTTCCAGGGAGAGTCGCCCTTTGAGTTTTAACTTCAGCAGGAGCTTTTCGCGGCCGGGAATACCATAATCGGCTTCCAGACGGTTAAGATCGCCGTCATTTTTGATTTCGCGCTCATCATGGAGAAAGCGATATATTCCCGTCGTCAGCAGCGTGGAAGAAAGCTTCTTATTCTCATCTATTTCGATGATCCAGGCATGTCCCTGATGATCACAGTCAAAACCATCGGGCTCCGGCGTCGCTGAATAAAATATTCTGTCACGCGCTCCAGGTTTATCAGGAAACGGCAGGTGAGTATGGCCCAACAGCCAGAGGTCGAGGTCGCAGTCCAGAAGTTCCTGCCGGGTCATGGGGTAGAATTGTTTATCAAAATCGGGGGAGAGACCCTCCAGACTTCCGTGGGCAACACCTATATGGAAGGTTACACTTGAATCCTTCGGTTCATCCTTTATCCACCCGATATAATTCTCGCCGGAGTGCTTCTTATCGCAGGGAGCGGGGTAAACATTCGCGTCGAGATCGAAGTGCTCCAGGGGATAGACTCTTTTTTCTTCCAGGAGGAGGACCCGGTCTCCCGCGTTTTCCTTGAAGGTCGCCCACGGCTCGCCCGGGCCGGGGGAGAGATAATCATGGTTTCCGGGAAGGACCAGGACCAGTTTTCCCTCGAACTGATTTAATATCTGAACCGCGCGCACAATGTCCCGTTTGGCTACGCCAGTTCGGTCGAAAAGGTCGCCGGCCACCACAAATAAATCGCAACTTTCTTCATTCGCCTTCTTGGCGAGATTTTCCAGGGTGACGAATCGCGCTTCAGTCAATTCCGATTGCACTTCCGGATAGCCGGCGAACTTCATCCCCAGGTGAATGTCCGCGGTGTGGAATATTTTAAGAGACATTTCGGTACCCCAAAATATGCAACAATGCATTCATTAAGAATTTTACTAAGAAGTTTTCGGGGCCACACCCCAAATAATAAGTTTATAATCGAGCTACAATTCTTTTTATCTGTCCCTCTTTGGGGTGTTACCGCGATCCTTCTTTTATTGACCATCTATTTTTCCACTAATCCGTTTCACTTCCCTGTCAAAATCAGAAATATAATCTTTATCCTGTCGTATACGGTATATGTCATATTCCTGTTCGGCTTTGAGTTTGGCATCCAATGCACTGACTTTGCCCTTATCCTCCAAGATCGGGTAGTTGGATAATTCCAGAAAACTATGGAGAAATTGAATCCAGTCCTGCATTTTCATCAGAATCTGCCGCTGGGCCCGGTTTTCCGCCAGATCAAGATAGGCGGAGATGATCTGATTCAGTTCCTTTATGTGAGCTTCACTCAGGTAATTTTTGGCAACGGCAACATCGGATTTTAAGATTTTGCCATCCCGCCCATGTTTCCAGTTGGTTAGTCCCATGTGGATTTTGGTCGCGTCAGCGGAATGATAAATAATTTCAGCAGCGGTTTTTCCTGTAATGGCCCAATGCAGCTTGTTTTGGACTGTGGCGAAAAACTCTTTGGTAATCGGCGCGTTTTTATCATAATCGGCGGAGAGGGCATATATATCGGTAATCTTCTGGTAGAATCGCCGCTCGCTGGCCCGGATTTCCCGGATGCGCTCCAGTAATTCGTCAAAATAATCTTTGCCGAAAACCTGATTTCCCTGCTTGAGTCGTTCATCATCCAAAACAAACCCTTTAATAATAAATTCTCTGAGTGTCTTCGTCGCCCAGATACGAAACTGTGTGGCCTGGTAGGAGTTTACTCGATAGCCGATTGAGATGATGACGTCGAGGTTATAATATTCTATTTTCCGCTTGATCTCCCTCTTTCCTTCTTTTTGAACTGTTTCCAAAATGGAAAGAGTTGACTCCTTCTCCAATTCCCCGCTTTCAAAGATATTTGATAAGTGCTTGCTAATGGCCGGGATTTTAACCCCGAAAAGCGCGGCCATAGCTTTTTGCGTAAGCCAAACAGTTTCGTCCTTCAGAAAGACTTCAACATTCACTTTCCCATCATTTCCGGTATAGAGGAGAAAATTGGCCTGGTTATCGGGCAAATTATTTTTCACTGCATCAACCACCTTGCTTTAATTGTTGTGTATACGCTTATTCCGAATAATAACAAAAATACTCTGATTTAAGAAGTTAAACCAGATTGAATCCGATCCAGTAAAAGACGTGAGACGGCTTATCACTTATCGAGGTAATCATTGAAATTTCGATAATAAATATCCAACAACTTTTCCCTCTCCTTTTTGCTTTCAACTTTTTTCAAAGCTACGGAGAGAGGGATACGGTAGGCTACGTCGGCATGGCAAACATCGGGACAATGCTTTTTGTGTTCTTTGTGCTCTTCCTTAACCCTCTCATACTCTTTCCGAGTATCTTCCCGATCGGGGATATACTCAGGATCATCAAAAGGATCTTCCAATATTCCTTCCTGCCAGTATTCCGAGAAAGGACTATCATCTTCTACCCAACGTTTCATCCACATGGCGATATTGGTGAAATAAAGAGCGGTGTTCATGCCCAAAAATATCATGGCGTCCTGGGGAACCATCCGCGCTACCCATTTGCTCAGACCCGCCTGTTCTTCATTTGGTTCCGCTTTCAGGTGATAAAGGTAATCTGCCAACCAGGAAAGATAATTCCGATAGTCTTCATCTTTAGAACAAATATTGACCGGCCGGCCGGCTGCATCCCGGGGCACCTCGCCGAAACGATAATCCCGGCCCCATAAAACCCCGGCATAAATCAATGCGAACGGTAGTATCTGCTTGTCGGTTCGCTCAGGGTAAGCCCGGCGCAAAATCTCCATCATCAAGTTTTCTTCCCGATCTTCACTCATAACTGTACCTCTCGAAAAATCAAATTTCAGCTGATCAATAACTTCCTCGCTTTTAAGGCCGATGTTGTCTTACCGAATAGGCCGGAGTCCGATAGAAGACGGCTTCGTAATTGATTATTTCTTTATCCTGAACCATCTTCCAGGGCATATCTTCCTTTGAATAATCTGCCAGAGCACCGGAATCCCGGGAAGATAAGCCGTCGAGGACCGAATCGATAACCTGTTTTTCCCGGGCGCTGATTATTGACAAGTCCGGAAAGATCAGGGGCAGATACTTTTTCAGCCGGCGGCCGTCATAATCGGTAGCAACCTTTTTTATTTCCCCAGCCTCCAGCATCTCATCCACTATCTTTGTAAAGTGGCACGGTAAAGGCCCATTTTTGATCCTCCGATAAGATTCTCCCATCAACGGTTCTTCAAAAAGCTCATAATAATTAAAGTCGATGAAGTAGAGTAATTTGTAGAGTACGGTCTCCCCGATATTTGGTTTCGCCCCGCATCTCTCCAATATATAAAGAAGCACCTGCTTGAATTTGTTTTTATTAAAAGATGGCGGGGTTGAAACCTGATATTCAGCCTCTTCTTCTTTAATTATATTTTCCGGGGTCAACAATTCATCGACCGAGATATCGAAAATCTCCGCAATCTTCATCAGCTCCGTACTGGTCACCTCCCTTTTTCCGGACTCAATTCCGGACAGAGAAGGTCTCGGTATCCCAATCCTGGCGGCCAAATCTTCCTGTGAAAATTCAAATTCCAATCTTAACTTTTTGACTTTATTCCCCAATGACATTTGACTACGCCCGGGCATGCTCCCCTCCTTTTGTCAATACCGATTTCCGTCATATTTGATTACATCGTCTGTAATAATATAGGACGAGAACAACTTTAAGTCAATATTTTTTTCTGGGATGTTAAGAGAATGTGGGGGTGGGGTATATGTAAAAGCCGGGGATTAGCCTTTAAACTGATTCACCTGCCGGATAAACCGGCAGGGGTCTGCTTCGGGCGTTGTGGTGACTCAGGGGATGAAGTAAAAACCTTATGAGAAAAAAATTCAGGGGACGGACATAAAAATCAACCGCTTAATAGCGAAGCCGATTAGCATAGGAAGTCGTTTTGTCCATGAGTTTTTTCTGATTTTGGGCGCGGGGTGGTTGTAAGTTGTTGCTTCTTATGGTATTTCGTTAAAGTGGTGCATTATGCACCACTTTCGATTTAAACGTTTCCGGGAGCGGGAGAGAAAGGAAGAGGCCTGGGAAGCAGCGGTTAGCTTTTGAACTTATTCACCGGAGGGACCCCGAAAATCCCGCCGCGGCGCGTGTCGGGAGGGACTGAACCAGCCGGGGCCGTTTCAGAATTTTGTCGACCTAAAGGTCGACGACTACGACATCTACTCACCCCGGCGGGGCGGTTATCGGGGCAAGTTGCCCCTTTCACAATCCGCAGATACGGGTTCACTGAAAGCTTACAAGAAATATAGCGATAACCACCCGGCATAATCTTGCTTTTGCTCCCGTTATTCTCTATTATCTTCAGCAGTTTCGTTATAGATAGAGTCTATCCCTTGAAAAATATTATTTTCAACTTCGCGATGCTTTTCCTTCTCACGGCCTGTGCCGCGCCAGCCGCGGAACCCACCTTCCAGGTACCCGAACTCAGGGCGGGGACGGTGCTGAGGCGAAGTCTGGAAGATGAAACCGGATACCGGACAGTACTGGAAGGCGGGGACGGACCCGGGATTATTCTCACATTCCCGCCGCTGGAATACAAGGAAATTTCAAAAGAAGCGCTTCGACTGGCGGGAAGGGTTGAAAATGGTGTGAAAGTCCGGATAAACGGCAGTCCGGTTACGGTCTATCCCAGCGGAACTTTTATCGCCCTGCTTCCCATAGTCAGCGGGGAAAACCGGTTTGAGATCATCGCGGCCGATCAGGGCGGCGAGACTGCTTGCCGCCTAGAGATCGTACGGAAAGAAACCGCATCTCCGGGCAATAAAGTACAGAAATTCAAACAACCACGACAGGGCCGAGTCACCCGACCTTATACACCCCTGCAGTTGCTCCCGGGAAGGGTCAGGCTGCTCACCCTCGCTGAAGAGACGGTCTTGAAGATAACCGGGCGAACCGAGAAGCACTTCCAGGTCGATCTCGGCGGAGGTCTTACCGCGTGGGTCAGGGCCGAGGCGGTAGAACTGGCGGGGCCGGCCTCTGAAAGACCGTTCCGGGCCGGGAACGTGGAGATCGAGGATGATCAAGGACGCGCGCGATTCTCGCTCCAGACCTCCGTCGCGTCCCGGGTCGAATACATATCGCCGTCCGAGCTCAAGGTAATCTTTTACAACACGGTGGTGGATACTCACTCGATCAACCTGGGTGACTGGAAAGGGACCTGCCGGTGGTCCCAGGATCGCGATGGACAGGTTGTCTTTCATATCATGGGAAAGCTTGACTGTTACCGTTGGGCGCTGGAATGGGACGGCGATGGTTACCGGCTTGAATGGAAAGGACACCCGAATCGGGAGAAGAAAGCTACGGTCTGCATCGATCCGGGCCATGGCGGCAGGGAGTGGGGCGCTGTCAGCCCGGGCGGGATCAGGGAGAAAGAAATAAACCTGAGATTGGCCGAAAGAGTTGGCGAACTACTCAAGAAGAAGGGAATCACCGTGGTCTCAACCCGGGATGAAGACAGAACAACAGACCTGTGTGAACGTATAGAGTTTGCCCGCGAACATTCCGCCGATCTCTTCATCTCTCTCCACTACAACTCGGTGGGTGAAGAACGGGACCCCCTGATCAGGTCCGGCTGCACGGTCTTCTATTATAACCCGCCGGCGCAGGCGGCGGCCGGGGAGCTTCTGCGCGCGCTGACAGAGATCGGTTTGAAGGATAACGGCGTCCGGTGGAGGAGCCTGGCCGTCATCCGCCCCACCGACCTGGTCGCGGTCCTGGTCGAGGTCGCCTTCCTCTCGCACCCCGAGGATGAGTCAAAGATTCTCGAGCCCCAATTCTTAGAAAAAACCGCCGATGCGATAGTGGAAGGCGTCCTCAACTATTTGAATCAATAAAAATACCTGAAGTGCCTAAAGTTGCTGACTCGCCTGCCCGGCGGGGCAGGCCAAGAGTTCTTGGGAATCATTGACAATTTATTTGCTTCGACCTATTATCTTAATCATCTTATTGTCTAAAATCTCCATTAAAAATTTTTAGCAGTAAAAAATTTAAGAGCGTCCCATTTTCTTGAGGTAGACTTGAAATAAAAAGCATGGGGCATTACACTGAGGTAGATTTAATCAGCAAATTAAAGCCTCAGGAGGTAAGCCCCATGCAAGTATTTATTGAGCTCC
>JAVCDH010000092.1 GCA_030765805.1 Candidatus Euphemobacter frigidus | reverse complement strand
TGTACTTTCATATACTTGTCCGCTCCTTTTTGATCTCCTCGATCAGTTGTTTTGACAAAAAACAACTTAAGGAGCGGACACTTTTTTGTCAAGCAGGCGTCAACTTTTGAACGTTACCAAAATTTTAGGTTGAATTAAGGGTGAGGGCATCGGTCGGGCAGTACTTGACACACTCCGGCTCTCCCCCGCAGAGATCGCATTTCAGGAGTTCCCCCTCGAAGATTCTGAGCGCGCCCGGAAATGGGCACGCCTCGATGCACGCCCCGCAGAGATCACACTTATCCCGGTCATAAACGGCCCGGCCATTCTCGAGGTGCATAGCTCCGGTCGGACAGGCTTCCACACACTTCGGGTCATCACAGAACCGGCAGGTCTCAATCTTATCCCGATCCTCCTCACGGTAAACCCTGATCCTCGCCCGCTGCGGGTTGATCACTCCATAATGTTTCAGAGAACAGACCAGTTCACAGATCCGGCAGCCGACACACTCTTTAGCTTTGATCTTTCTCAGGTCGGAAGGCATAAATCACCTCATAATTTATTACAATAGAACAACAAGTAAAAATTTACAAGCCGGACTTACGGCCTCAACCACGTTCCCGGGCCTGGACGGCTTCCAGGACTTTGTCGGGGGTGAATGGGGTGCGATGAAGCCTGACGTCAACCGCATCATAGATGGCGTTGGAGATGGCGGGAAGCGGTCCACTGATACAGATCTCACCGACGCTCTTGGCCCCGAACGGTCCGGTGGGCTCGTAGGAAGGAACAAAGATGGTGGTGATCTTGGGGATATCCCTGGTGCAGAAGATATTATAATAACCGTAGTTAGGATTTAAGCATTCCCCCCTGGAACTGTAGATGTAGCGCTCCACCAGGGCATAACTGATACCGTTTATTAAAGCCCCGAGCGCCTGTCCGCGGGCCAGAACCGGATTGATGAGCGTACCGCAGTCTACTGCCTGCACATATTCCAGAATTCTGACCTTTCCCGTGGCCCGGTCAACCTCCACTTCCACAAAGTGGGCGGCAAACGGCGGGGGTGACTCATGAGAAATCCGGGAAGCCGAAGCCGAGATCTGGAACTGGTCTTCCTCGTAGAGCGCGTGGGTGCCGATCTGTTGGAGGGTTACCGACTTCTTGTCGGGTCCGATCACCCGTCCCTTCGAAAGATGGACCCGGGCCATCGGCGCCTGGAGAAGATGGGCCCCGACTTCCAGGATCTGCCGTTTTACTTTCTCGGCGGCATCCTTGACCGCCATTCCGGAGAGATAGGTGGTGGAGGAAGCATAAGCTCCCACGTCGAAAGGAGTGAGATCGGTATCGGAAGAATAGACAATAATCTTATCGGTCGCTACCGTCAGAACCTCGGCCGCGATCTGGGCCAGGACGGTATCCGAACCCTGGCCGATCTCGGTGGCCCCCATCAAGAGATTGAAAGACCCGTCGTCGTTTATCTTGATGAACGCCGATGCCATATCGATATAAGGTATGGATGACCCCTGCATCATTATCGACATTCCCATCCCCCGGCGGAAACGGCCGCCACCCGGCCGGCCGCGTTTCTTCTTCCAGCCGATGGCCTCGGCTCCGGCCTTGATGCAGGCGGCCAATTCACAGGAGCCAATATGAGGCTGGCCAATAACCGGCCCCTCGCCCAGTTCTTTTAAGATCGGCACTTCCGTCCCCCCCCGGATCACGTTCTTCAGATAAAAGTCCATCGGGTCCATCCCCAGCCGCTCGGCCAGATCATCCATGGCGATCGCGGTGGCCAGGATTCCCTGAGTCCCGCCGTAACCCCGGTAGGCGCCGGAGACAGATAGATTAGTATAAACTACATCACTGCTAAAATGAAGGTTGGGACACTTAAACATCGGGAGGGTCCGGGTCCCGACGTTGGAAGCAACGGTTAGACCATGGGTCCCGTAAGGGCCGGTATTGGATAACGCGTAGAGATCGATCGCGGTCAACTCGCCGTCTTTCTTAGCCGCCACCTGAACTTTTGTTATCATATTATGGCGGACCCGGGCGCTGATGAATACTTCGCGCCGGGTCAGGCGCATCTTGACCGGTCGCCCGGTTCGAAGGGTGATCAACCCCACGTACGGCTCTAGCAAGATCTCCTGCTTGCCTCCGAAACCTCCCCCCAGGCGCGGCTTGATGATCCGGATCCGCCGAACCGGAATCTTTAGCGCCCGGCTGACGATCCGGCGGGCGTGAAAAGGGACCTGAGTGGTGGAGATGATTACCAATCGTCCGTTATCATCCAGCCAGCTGAGCGCGCAATGGGGTTCGAGGGCCGAATGGCTGGCGGTCTGGTTCTCGAACTCATCCTCTACCGTCATCGCCGCCTGCTTGACTCCTTCTTTCACGTCCCCCACTGAAGCGTCTACCCGGGCCACTCGATTCTTCTCCGGTTCATAAGGGACCGGGATGTCTATATAGCAATCCTTCTCGTCATGTATGATCGGAGCGTTGGCCTGCATCGCCTTCCTTGGGTCCAGGACCGCCGGCAGGACTTCATAATCCACTTCAATCAGCTTCAGTGCTTCTTCAGCTATCTCAACCGTCTCGGCCGCCACCAGGGCGACCTTATCCCCGACAAACCGGACTTTATTATCGAGAATGAATTCATCATAAGGGGACGGCTCCGGGTACCCCTGTCCCGCGGTCGTAATCGGGATCCGGTCCACATCTTTGTAGGTAAAGACCGCCACCACACCGGGGAGAGCCCTGGCCTTCCCCGTCCGGATGGCCTTGATCCGGGCATGGGCATAAGGACTGCGCAGGAGTTTGGCGTGGAGCATCCCCGGCATCTCGTAATCATCGGTGAATCTGGACTGCCCGACGGCCAGGCCCAGTCCATCGACTTTGCGGACCCCTTTATTTATCTCGTTAAACTTAGGCTTTTTCACGTTTCTCTAGTCAGTTTTTCTTTTTCTCTGCCTTCATGCGCCGGGCGGCCAGTCTTACCGCCTCGATAATCTGGACGTACCCGGTACAACGACACAGGTTGCCGTCCAGGGCCTCCTTGATCTCATCTTCCGAAGGTGAAGGGTTCCGGTCCAGGAGCGCCTTAGCGGCCATGATCATTCCCGGGGTACAGAAACCGCATTGGACCGCGCCTGATTCAACGAAAGCGCTCTGGAGCAGGTGTGGCTTCTGGATGGTCCCCAGGTCTTCAACGGTAGTCACCTCTCTTCCATCGACAGTAACCGCCAGAATCAAGCAGGAGTTGACCGGACGGCCGTCCATGATCACGGTGCAGGCGCCGCAGGCCCCTTCCCCGCAGCCATACTTGACGCTCTTGTACCCCAACCGTCGGAGGAGATCAAGCAACGTCTCCGCCGGCCTCACCTCCACCTTTCGCGATTGTTTATTTACAGTTAAAATAATTTCCATTCGGGCACCTTTTGATCAAGCAAAATTCTTTCCAGGATCCCCCGGACCAGGGCCCGGCAGAGATCCCGCTTGTATTCCTCCGAACACCGGATATCCCGGGACACCTTGATCTCTTCCGCGGCAACCTCCGAGGCTTCGTTGACCAATATCTGGGAACCGATCTTCTTTCTCAATATCTCTTCCGCCGACAGCACTCTCTGAGGCAGGATGGTCGCTCCTCCCACCACAATGATAACATCCCGGCATACTCTTCCGGACCGGGCGAGAACAACCGCGACTTTCAGCAGAGCGAAGTCGTTCTCGGTCAGGGTGAATTTTTCGTAAGCGGCCCGATAGTTCTTTGGGAAGGGGGGGAAGACAATCTCCGTCACCAGTTCCCCTCTCTTCAAAAACTGACGGGGAAGACGGGTGAAGAACTCTTCCGCCGAGAGGTCCCGGCTCTTCTTTCCCTGAATCTTTATTCCGGCCCGAAGCGCCAGGACCACCGTAGAAAGATCGGACCAGATGAAGGGCTGGACCAGGTTGCCCCCTACTGTAATCAGGTTTCGGTTCAGGGTTGAACCGATCCGATGGGCGGTTTCCCAGAGGATACCGTCACCGTAATTTTTAACCGCCCGGGACGTTACCAGATCGGCGATCGGGGTGGTGGCGCCAATCCGCAGCCCTCCGTTCTTCCTCTTGATATAGTTAAGGGGAAGGCGGGAGAGAGAGACCAGTTCTTCCACCGACTGGAGCGGGGAGAAGACAAAAGAGACCCCTCCGGACAGGGCGACGGCGCCCCTCTTCTTATCCGAAAGGATCTGAATCGCCTCGGCGACCGTCTCCGGGTATGATACTCTCTGAAGTTTGGCTAATCTCATTGACTCTGTTTCCCGGTGGGGTGACCGGCACTCGAAAAGGCTCAAACGTAGAGTACCTCTCTGAAAAAATCAAGCTGTTTTTCCGGAATATTAAGGGACTTCAGAGGGGATATTGATTGTGCCAAAGAACCTAATCGAATTACAATAAGTTACATTACTCAACAGTATCCTTATTATACAAATATTACCTGGTAATATTTGTATAATAAGGGATATGCTAACTTAGTTGTCGTCCGCTACTGCCTGGATAGCTTCGACTATCTGGGTATAGCCGGTGCAGCGACAGAGGTTGCCGGAGATGGCTTCCCTGATATCTTCTTCGGTTGGGGTCGGGTTTTGATCAAGAAGCGCCGCGGCGCTCATAATCATTCCGGGGGTGCAGAAGCCGCACTGGACTGCTCCATGGTCGATAAAGGCTTGCTGGAGGGGGTGGAGATCGTCTTTGCCGGTGAGGCCCTCAATGGTGACGACTTCTCGACCATTACACTGGCCGGCCAAGATCAGGCAGGCATTGACCGCCCGGCCGTCGAGGATGACCGTGCAGGCGCCGCACTCGCCGATTCCGCAGCCTTCCTTGGTTCCGGTGAGACGGAGTTCGTCCCTCAGAAGATCGAGGAGGCGGAGATTGGGATCGATCCGGAGAGTGTGTTTCCGGCCGTTGATCGTGATTTTAAGCGTAATTTTCTTCATCTCTTTTCCACTGCTTCCCTCAATGCCCTCGTAGTCAGGGCCGCGATTACCGGTTGCTTGTACGGTGTCGACCAGCGGATGCCGCTTCGGTTGATCATCTCGCCGGAGACCTCTTTCCCGGCCCGGCGGAAGAGTTCTTCGGACGGCTCGTTCCCGATCAGGATCTTCTCGGCAGCCTTGATCCGGTCCGGCAGCGGGGTGGCGCTGCCGGGTGAGATTCGGGCTTCGACGATGGTGTTGCCCTCCAGAACAATGATCACCGCGATATTCATCCGGGAGATGGCAAGGGCGTTCCTCCTCCCCAGTTTGATGAAGCTGGACCGAGCCCCTTCGGGAAGACGTTCGAAACGGAGGGCAGTCAGGATCTCGTCTTCTTTGATATCAGTCCGGTACGGCTTGACAAAGATCTCTTTTAAGGGAGAGACGCGTTCACCGTTCTTTGATTTGAAGACCGCCTCGGCGTCGAGGACGATCAGGGCGGGAACGCTGTCCGCCGCCGGGGAGCCGTTGATGACATTTCCGCCGATGGTGGCGATATTCCGGTGCTGGGTAGCGCCGATGGTGGAACAGGCGGTCGAAAGCAGCGGCGCGTGCTCACGGATAATCGGAGAGGCGGCAATCTCCCGGTGAGTGGTCAGCGGACCGATCGTAATCGTCGATCCGTTATCCTCGATCCCTTTCAATTCATCAATCGGGGTGATGTCGAGGACAATGCCGGGTCCTTTCTCTCGAGGAGAGAGGCTTCTCAGTTCGACCAGGAGGTCGGTCCCGCCGGCGATGATTTTGACATCCGGGGGCTGCCGGTCCAGGAGATCAAGCGCCTCCTCGAGTGATTCAGCTCTGACCAGGTTGAAGGGGATCACCGGACTCTCCTTTTCTTCTTAACCAGTTTGTGCCCGAGGACGATCCGCTCCAGATTGAGGGGGAGATCGCGGATTCTTTTGCCGGTGGCGTGGCAAACGGCGTTGGCGATGGCGGCGGCGCAGAGCTCGGCGGTCGGCTCGGCGACGCACTTGGCACCGTAAGGCCCGTACTTGTCTTCATTCTCCAGGATGATCGCGTGAATCTTACCAACATCCATCGCGGTTGGGATCAGGTACTCATCCAAATTCATCGTCTTGGTCACCCCATCGACCATCTCGACCTCTTCCAGGAGGCCATAGCCGATGGCCGTGGCAACGCCGCCGCAGATCTGGCCCCGGACCGTCTCCGGATTGATGGCTTTGCCGACATCATGAGCAGCCCAGACTTCAAGCACATTAACCCTCCCGGTCTCGGGATCGACCTCGACCTCCGCGATCTGGCAACCATAAACATAGGTAAAGTAGGCGTCTCCCCTCCCCTCTTCCTCATTCCACCAGATGGGAGGGGAGACATGCCAGGCGAAGGAACTTAAGTTCATGCCGGCGTCCAGGGCCATGGTGGCCGCCTCCCGAAAGCTGACCGCTCTTACCGGATCGCCTTTTACCATGATCTTCTCATCTGAGGCGATTATCTTGGCGGGTGGAGCGCCCAGCTTTTCCGCCGCGGCGGCGCCGAGCTTCTCCCGGGCCGCGATCGCGGCCTTCCGAACCGCCGAGCCGCCAATAATGGTAGAGCGAGAGGCAACGGTCGGGCCGCCATCGGTTATGGTGGAAGTGTCGGTCTCCCGGTACTGAATCTTCTCGATCGGCAGGCCGAGTTCCGCGGCCACAATCTGGGAGAAGATGGTCTTCAGCCCCTGCCCCATCTCGCTCAGGCCGGTGGTCAGGTCGACCGAACCATCGGAATGGATCCGCACGATCGCCCCCGTGGCGTCCACCCCTTCCGCTCCCAGGGCAACCCCCCGGTAGGAACAGGCAAGGCCAATCCCACGCTTCATGATCCGGCCGGCGTTCTCTTCCGGGAATTTCTTCCGCTTCTCATCCCAGCCCGCGGCCCGGGTAGTTACCTCCAGCGCCTCTCCAACGCTGACGGTATGATCAAGCTTCTGGCCGGTGGCGGTTACGTCATTGTCCCGCAAGACATTCTTCAGTCGAAACTGGAGCGGATCCATCCCCAACTCCCCGGCGATCTCGTCCATCAGGGATTCGTAAGCGAAAGTAATCTGAGGGGAGCCGAAGCCCCGGAACGCTCCGGTATAGGTGTTGTTGGTATAGGCACCGTAGATATCGGTTTTGACGTGGGGAACACGGTAAGGGCCGGTGGCATGAACGACGGAACGCCAGGTCACAAACTGGGTCATCGAGGCATAGGCTCCGCCGTCAGCGACTATATTGATCTCCATCGCCGTAATGGTCCCGTCATCCTTGACACCGACTTTATAGTCCAGAAAATAGGGATGGCGTTTATAACTCTCGACCAGGGAATCCTCGCGGGAATTCGAGAGCATGATCGGCCGGGCGGTCTTGAGAGATAGGAGCCCCGCCCGGCAACCCAGTACCGCCATGCAGTCGTCTTTCCCGCCGAAGGAGCCTCCCAGGGAGGCCTGGATGATCCGAACTTTCGAGAGAGGCAAGCCTAGAACACCGGCTACCGCCGACCGGATGTTGAAGAGATTCTGGTGGGATCCCTTGATAACTAGCGTCCCGTCCGGATCGAGATAGGCCACCACTACTTCAGTCTCGATGTAGGCATGTTCGACTCGCTGGGTGGAGTATGACCGCTCGATGATCCGGTCCGCCTCCCCGAACCCAACCCCGACGTCTCCCTTCCGGGTCTTGTGGTGGACGATCAGGTTCCCCTTCTCGTGGATCCGGGGAGCATCCGGCTTCAGGGCTTCCCGGGGATCAAAGACTCCGGGGAGTTCTTCATACTTAACCTCGATCAGGTCCACCGCCCGCTCGGCGATCGCCTCCGTCTCGGCGGCGACTACGGCCACGGCATCACCCAGATAACGAACCTTGTCTCCGGCAATAGGCTGATTGTCAATGATGATGGCGCCGAAGGCTGGGTTGCCCGGGATATCGGCGGCGGTGACGACGGCGGCGACGCCCTTGAGCCTTTTGGCCCGGGCCGTCTTGATGCTACGGATCCGGGCATGGGGATATTCGGCATGCTTCACCCGGGCGAAGAGCATCCCGTCCATCCGGAGATCCTGGCCGTAGCGGGCGGAGCCGGTGACCTTCTCCCGGGCATCGACCCGTTTCGGAGAGGTGCCGATAATTGAAGGATTACTATTCATTTTAGAACCTGGCCCCGCTCTGACGGGGCAGTTATAAAAATATAGCCACTGCTAAGCGGACCTGAAGGTCCGCGACTACGGGGTTCGGATTTTAAATCAGTCTTCTTTCAGGGCCGCGGTTTCTTCCTCGTCCCGGTCGCGCAGGCTCAGGGCGCCGGCGGGACAGAGGAAGGTGCACATACCACATCCGATGCACTTCTCCGGGTCAGTCTCCGGAACTATCTTCTCAGTCATAGATATAGCCTGGTAGGGACAGCGGGCGCAGTTTCCGCAGTGGACGCAGAGGTCCTCATCCACGGTCGAGATCTGCTTGACCGGGGTGAGGTCCATGAAATCCCGGATCGGCTCGGGGAGCGCGATCCCGATCAGATCGGAGACGGACTTGATTCCCCGGGCCGCCATCAGGTGACTCAAACCCGAGCAGAGCTCGTCGATGATCCCGTAACCATACTTCTCCACGATGGTACAGAACTGGACCGTCTTCACACCCAGGGCCAGGAAGTGGGCCGCGGCCATGTAAGCCATCGCTCCGCCGTTTCCGGAGACATGAACGTCAAGGTTTCCGACCTTGGCCAAAGTAAGATAGTTGATCGGGGCGACCGCGGCGCCGCTCATCCCGACTACCGCGCCGTCCTCCCACTCTTCCTTGACCATCCGGCGAAAATCAAGAGAAGGGAAAGTATTACCAAGAGTGACACCCGCCTTCTGGTTCGGGTAGCGGGCGAAGACCTCCTTGATCGCCTTGATGATGGTGGTTATCTCGGTGACCGCCGGGGTCAGCTTGAAGAGCTTGGGGATCTCCGGGTTGCTGACCTGGAGGACCCAGTCAATGATCCGGGCAGTGAGGGCGGCGTTCTGGGAGACAATATCCCCTTCCGCCCCTTCCCCGCCCTGAGGGCAGGACAAACTGTACTCAATCACCATCGCTCCGGCGTTCTCCAGCATCCTGGTGTTGCTCTGCCAGGATTTCATATCACTCTCGTCGTTCCCGGTCACGTCGCCGCCGGTCGATGCACCGGTCAGACGGTCGGGATATGCCTTGATCAGTCTCTCCACTTCCGGGCAGACCCGGTCGAGGCGATGGCCGGAGACATTATCGCAGTTGGCGAAGGTATAAGGATCAAACTGATACATATAGTAAGCCGGGATATGGATCTCGGTGCCGGGAGAGAAGGCGGTCTTCATGATCCCTCCGGCCCAGCCGGCTTGATAAGCCTTCTCCATCTGGTCGAATCCGTCGCTGGGGGGCGCCGCCGAGAGGAGGAAGGGGTTAATCAGTTCGCGGCCAAAGAAGTTAGTCTTAAGATCGACGGGGCGGGAGTTATAACCGGGCAGGATTGCATCACTCTTCCCCGGCTCAACGATCGCCGGTTTCTCCGCCTTCCGGATAAAAGCGTCAATCTCCAGAGCGGCGTTCTTTCCGGAAGCTACCGCTTCCACCACGGTGGCCGGCCCGAGGGCGATATCGCCGGCGTAGAAGATCGCCGGGTTATCGATCTTTTGATAGGCAGACCGGTTTCCGATGGCAAGAATCACCCGGGCGATTCCCTCCCGGGTTTGTTCGCTGCCCGGGATCACGCTAATCGCGCCCAGACTAAAATCTTCTCCCGCCGGGAGATTCACCTTGACAGTGTCCAATCCGGTAATCCGGCCTTCGGCCGCCCGGATAGCGTTAACCTGGATTCTTCCATTTATGTCAATGCCGTTCTCCAGCAGTTCGTCGCGCTCGGTATCTGTCAAGGGCATCTCCCCGATCGTCTCCAGGGCGAACATCTCCACGTAATCGGCTCCGCTCTGTTTGGCGATTACCGCGCAGTCCGCGGCCACCGCACCCCCTCCGATGATAGCAACCCGGGTTCTTTTGAGATTAAACGGCACCGGGTCGGAGAGAAAATCAAGCGAGGTGATAGCAAGGTCTTCATTCGGGATTCCCGGCTTGATTGCTTTCCAGAGACCGGTGGCGACCAGAACCGCGTCGTACCCATCCTTTAGCAACGCGGCGAAGTCGGTAACCTCAATATCCGGCTTGAGGCTGATCGCCCCCAGGGAGAGACAGAACTCAATATCGGCGTCCAGAACACCATCCCTCAAGCGGTACGGCGGGATGCAACGAACGACACCACCGGCCCGGGAAGCTTTCTCATGGATATCCAACTGATAACCTTTAAGGCCTAGCAAGGCGGCCGCGGCCAGACCGGCCGGACCGGCTCCGATCACCGCCACCTTCTGGCCGTTGGAAGAAGACTTCTCAAGTTCCGGCATCACGCCCAGTTCCCGGGCCTTGTGGATGATGGTAGCCTGGAGCGCCGGGATATTGATCGGGCAGTCGAGATTTTCATGGACGCAAGTTCCCATACAATGACTATCCGGACAGACCATTCCGCAGACCCCGCCCAGGGGGTTAGCGGTCATGATTATTGCGGCGGCCCGCTTGATATCCGAAGGGTTTCCTCCCCGGGCGGCCATGATGAAGTCGGGGGGGGATACATTGGCCGGGCAGCCGATCTGACAGGGCTCTCCTTCCAGGCAGCCGGTCCGGCAGGGCTGTTCTTCGCAGTACTCACAGCGCCACAGTTCTTCTTTGAATTGGGCATCGGTCAAGATTAAATCTTCAGTTAACTTCATTCTATATCCTCCATTATATTTTCAAATGCTGAAAAAACCTAGACTAACAAGGGGAAAAATCACGGTCAAGGGATTGTTATTTGACCTCTGGTTCGTCGATCAGAATAACCCTCACCTTCTCCCCGTTTGCCAGAGGGCCTCGGTTGGGAGGGATGACCATCAGACCATTGGCGAGGACAAGGGAACG
>JAVCDH010000085.1 GCA_030765805.1 Candidatus Euphemobacter frigidus | reverse complement strand
CATCGATCAGCTTCATCATTTCATCCATAAGAGTTTCTTCCGTTTCTCCCGGGCTGAAACGCCGATCAATCCGAATTCGGCACCAATCGGGAACGGAATTATCACTGGGGGCCTCCGACCTTATGTCGGTAATCGCGATCCTACCTTTGCCAAACGCCGCCGGCTCGGAAAGCCGCGAACCGACCGCGCGTATCTTCTCAATTAATGGGGCCATTCTATAGATCGCGTTGGTTCCGCGTTCCGGGCAGGAAGAATGCGCGGAACGACCTCCCATTGTAATCAACATTTCACAATGCCCGAGCTGCCCCCGCCTGATCTCCAGGCGGGTCGGTTCCGTCAGGATAACTCCATCCGGTCGAAATCCCTCCTCCTCAATAATATAGTTCCAGCACAGGCCTTCACAATCCTCTTCCTGGATTGAGACAACAAGGTGCAGAGTAAAGTCATTCGTCCGGGCCATGTCCTGGACAATCCGGCCCGCATATACCGCCCCGGCCAGTCCGCCTTTCTGATCCACCGTTCCCCTCCCCCAGATCCATCCATCCCGTTCCAACCCCCGGTATGGATCACATTCCCAATCCTTCCGCTCCCCCGGTCCGACCGTGTCGGCATGCCCATCAATGGCCAGTTGATAGTTTCCGTCTCCAATTTTTCCACGCAAGTTTCCAATCCGGTCAAAATGGATATCCTCCCAGCCGGTTTTTTTCATCTCCAACCTGATTCTATTCAAGACTTCTCTTTCCTCTCCACTTGGGGAGGGAATGGCAACAATTTCTCGCGTGAACCTGACCAATTCCCGGGTCAGCTGTCGTCTATAATTGTCCGACACTGATCTCACCGCTGATTTCCTCAACTTTATTTCCTTATATTTAGGATTAACCTGACGAGAGGTTTCTTATTTAATCGCTTTTTACAGGCCGGCCCAAACTTACGACAGGCCTTTCCGGGAATTGATCGAACCGGTGATAGAGTATCATAATAGATTCCATATTTTAAAGTTTAAAAGCCGGGGCGGGACTATCTTATTGTGACAATTGACGCCTCACCCCGTCACTGACGCTGGAATATGATAATACGGGGGCGATTATAAATCATATCGTGAGGAGGAAAAGAACCTCCGAAGGAGAGGCCAAAAAGACGGGGAACGTTCTTGAATTCCTTTATCCGGCGATAACCCAGTTTTCCCGATAGAAAATCATGCCATCGGTCACATCGTTTCTGATCATAAAGTTCCTTCAGCCGCAAGATCTGCCGATAGTCAAAGTCAGTGGCAATAATATAGTCCGGATGACCCTGGAGAGCGGGAAGAAGGCGGTTATACTGCTCGACGACCAGTTCTGAACTGCCGCGGTCCAACGGCGGGTCATCCAGAAAGATCAGGCCGGTCTCCGTCCTGATCAGGCCGATCCGGGCGGGGCGGGGAATATTCTCTTCCAACCAAAATTTAGCTTCCAGCCGTGGATCGGTCCGGGCCAGAAGACCTGTGAACGCCGATCCCTGAATGAGGAGCCAGAGCGCTCCCAGAAGCCAGGCAAACTGAAGAAACCGGTCGGGCAGCCGCCGCGAGAATCGGATCTCCAGCAGCCGCCCCGAGAGAAGGGAAAGAAACGGAAGCATCGGAATAAAGAAACGGGAAAATTTCACGACCGGGATGGAGATCAATACAAAATAAGGTATTATCCAGGAGAATATAAGCAGGTCGGCCTTCTGATGCCGGCGGAGCGCGTAGATCAGACCGGCTATCGCCATAACCCAGAAGACCCCTCCCCCGGCATAGTAGAGAATATAGAAAAGATTATAGATCGCTCCCGGCTTGGTAGCGATAAAGATTGGTCCGTGCCCGGAACTTATGAGGTAGTGCGATTGAGCGCGAAGATCGGCCAGAAAGCGGTTGAACTCGATGAGAGAATAAGGGGTGACGATCGAAAAAGCGAGGATGGCCCCGCCCAGGCTGAAGAAGAGATAACGGTCGAACAACCCGCGAAAGACCCCCTTCTCCCCTCCTTTCTCCCGCAGCATATGAGCCGCCAGGAGCGGGAAGAGGGCCATGATTCCGTTATACTTCGTCCCCGCCCGCCACCCCGGCTGCCACGCCCGCCAGAAGATAGTACGAGAGCCTCCTCTTGTTTAGAAGTAATGCGGAGCAGAAGAAAGAGAGGATTATCAAAAAAGTTACCGGGACATCCACGGTACTATAGTGAGAATGGAGCAGGTGGAGGGGGAGTACCGCGATCAGAAAGGCGGCGCCGAGTGCCGCCCGGGAGGAGTAAAGTTTTCTCCCGGTCAGGAAGACCAGATATACGGTAGCAGTTCCCAGGAGAACCGACCATAGTCGGCCGATTAAGTAAAATGGGGTCTTTACGACCCAGAGGTGCGGGAGTATGTCCTCCGCGCCGGATAGAACGCTTATCTGATAGTAAAGCCGATAGGAGAAGTGGAGCAGATAAAGATAGCAAGACGGCATAGCGAACCAATGGGGATTGAGACCATCTCGAAAGAAGAGGAGCGCCCTCTTAACCGCCGTGGGTTCGTCCGCATGGAGGAGATAAGGGAAACCGAAGCGGAGCCCGATCAACCTCACCATGAAAGCCAAGACGATGATCAGGATGAGGTAAAAGAGGACCCGGCGATCGGTGTCAACCCGTTTTTCCCGCTTATAATTCAGTTGAGTCATAGTTCTATATTACTGCCATATTCATACACAGACTCCGGGGTCAGACCTCCCTTTACCCCACCCCCTACCGAGGTCAGACCCCAGTCAATCTTCATGCCTTATCAGCCCAGAGCCAGGTAGAGGGCCAGGGCGATCAGAACGAGCCCCATAATTACCTTCAACCCCGCGAGGTTTTTCTGCGTTGTCCTCGCCAATTTATGCCAGGTCAGGCCAAAATTTATGAGGATCAGAACAATTAAAAGAGGCAGCACAAAGAGAAAGTTATAAAAGATAAGATAGATCCAGCCGGTTGTTCTTGTTCCTCCCGTCCGGGTCATAGCGATAATTGCCGGGAGATAGACTTGGCCGGTACAGACGGCTTCAAAGAGGGTGACCAGAAATCCCGAGACGATGGCGCCGGCGACCAGATGGGTTCCTTTCAGGTGTCCGGAGATAAGTTTATGGATATGTAGCTTGATAGGACGCGGCATCTGGAGGAGAAGATCCCCGGTCTTCCCACTTCTTTTATATAAGAGCGCATCACGGAGACAGAGCAAGCCGACTGCTCCGGCCAGACCCACGGCGGACCACCGGATAAAAAGGGAGACTTGGCGATATACGTCGAGCATGAGAATAACCTGAAAAGCTCCGATTCCGATAAGGAGGTAGGTGAGGTATACGGTGCCGGTGAATACCAACCCGATAGCGATCACCTGGGAACGCCGGCGTCTGTGGAGCGCCAGAAAGGAGAGCAGAAAGATCATGGTCGCGATGGCGCAGGGGTTCACCCCGTCCACCAGGCCGGCGAAGATGATGCCAACGAAGGTCATTTCATTAAATCGGGACTGGAGAAGATCTTCACCGGTATCCGCCCCGTCCCCGGGTACCGGTTCCCAGCTTTCAGGATCGGCCAGGTATTTCCTTATCAATGCTTCTCCCGATTCCATGATCGCGTCGGCGCCGGCCAGATAGGTTCCCGGAAGGAAGAGTTCCTGGGGAGAAGGCGGCTCAACCTGATATTGCTTCTCCAGCTTGAGCATGAGCCGCAAGCTCTCCTTATCCTCGATCTCATGAAGATGGAGGGAGATAATATCGGGGTATTCTTTCGCCAGAGGCTTGAGCAATGTCTCCTTGATCTCAAAGCACTCTATACAGGACCGGGAGCCGAAGAAGTGGACTTCCAGCCGGTCGTTTCCAACCACCCGGTTCGGGAGGCCAAGGACGAAGAAGAAGATCAGCGGGAATATGAATAAAATCTTCGGCATGACAGCTTATAAGATTTTTTTCTTTCTTCTTCGCTTCCGGGGTTGAGCGGCCAGCAGTTTTCTGAACTCCTTTACCCGGTAACCCGACCGGGCCGCGAGTTCCAACAATCTCCCGACCGCCCGGGAGTAGACCAACCCTTTGACTCGTGGGGCATCTTCGCCCTTCCAGACTTGGACCGATTTGATAACGGTCGCCGTGGCCGTCAGCCAGTAGAGCAACTCCTCGAGCCGTTCCCGGTTAAACCAGAGGGTATCGTTAAACCAATGGAAGAGTAAGAACCGTCGCACCTCGCTGTCCTTAAAGACTGGCTCCAGCAGATAGAGATGGTTTTTGGTTGTTACCTTCTTCAGCCGATGGACATGCCGGAGAAGGATGGTGATCAGGCTGAGTTCCCGCCGGGCGGTCTCCCAGTCACAGCCCAGTTCCTGGAAAAATGACAGAACCTGCTCCCCTAAAAACCATTCCCTCATCCACTCACTCCCCGCCTTCCGCTTCCGCCCCTTCGAGATCATCTCCGCGGCCGCCCGGAGGAGGCTCCAGGAAAAGATGACCCGGAAAAAGCCGAGACTCTCATCGAGAGCCTTCGGGATCTTGGAGAAGAGATACCTCAGGGCCGGGCGGCTGTAGCGGGAACTGGTCCAGGAAGGCAGCCTTTCGGAGGAAGCCAGCAGGGAGAGGGCCGTGAGGTATCCGACCTGATCTTCCACCTCTTCCCATACATCGCGAGGCCTTCCTCTCAGATTGAGAACCTCAGTAAAAAACCCTTCCAGGGGCGGAGTCAGTCTCTCTCCCACTCTCTCCGCGAAGACGGCTACTTTGTCGCTCCTCCCCTCGATCTCGAAGAGGCTCCGGAAGATCGCGGGATTGAAGAGTTCCTGAAAGGCGCGGTAGAGAGAGGCGAAGCGAACTTTCTTCAGAGCTTGATTTATATTGTCCACCCCTCTTCCCTCCAGGGATGAGCAGAGCCGGGCTAAAAATCCCTGAGCGTCATCCTTGACCTCCCGGAGATCCGCGAAGACGTGGGTCTGATACGCCCGGAGCAGAAGATAAAATCCTTTCTCCCGGATCTCCCGGCTGGAACGGATATATTCCAGGGCCGTTCGCAGATCTTTAAAGATTGTGTAATCGTTATCCTCCGCCCGGAGCCCCAGGCCCCGGGAGATATCGACCTGGACCAGCTTCTTTCGCTTCCCCCCTCCGGTCTCGGACCGGGCCGATGAGAGCCGGATCCAGCCGTTGGTATTGCGGAAGCGGTTGTTGTAAACAATTAAAGAGCGTTCATTCTCATAACGGTTGGAATAGGCGAAGACGTCTTCGTTGACGGTGCCATTCTCCCGGTAGAAGTCATAGAGATAGAAGTTGGTCACATCGCTGAAGAGATGCCGCTTCTTCATCAGGGGGAATATCTCTTCCTCATGTCGCTTGACCAGGTAGCCGTCGACCGGCTCATCCCAGTACGCCTTGCGATACTCCATGCCATACCTCTCGGCCAGTCCTTCGATCTGACCATGTCCAAAGAGAGGTAACCCCGGCATTGTCATCATCATCGTACAGACGCCAAAGTACTTGTCACCCTTGCCGAACTGGGCGACGGCGGTCGCTTCATCAGGGTTGTTCATGAAGTTGACGAATCGTTTCAATATCTGGGGGTCAAACTCCAGGATCTCCTTGATAACCTGGCGGTACTGGGCGTTCATCTCCAGCTTCAGCATGTTCATGAAGGCGCTGTTATAGACCCGGTGCATCCCCAGGGACCGCACGAAATACCCCTCCAGCATCCAGAAGGCCTCGGCCAACAGCAGCGTGTCCGGGACCTCCGTGGCTACCCGGTCGACGACCTCCCGCCAGAACTCCCGGGGAAAGAGACGGTTGAACTCACGGGAGGAGACACCCCGGCCGGCCCGGGAAGGGATTGCGCCACCCTCGCCGGGAGGGGGGTACCAGAGACGCTGGAAATGCTGCTTGGTCAGGATCATGGCGGCATCAAAACGGATGATGGGGAAGGAGCGGGCCACGTGGAGGATGGTCTGGATGACCGCCTCTCTCACCTCGACGCGGAGGAAGTTAAGCTGGGCGGTGTCGTTCCAGGGCATACTGGTTCCATCATTACCGTGGTAGATATAGCAAATCTCCCCGGTCTCCCGGTTCACCCTTTTAAAGACGACCGCCGCGTCGGACCGCTGCCAGTATCCATCCTCGAGATAGATCTCCAACCGTGGATCGCCGGACATGTTCTCCCCGGTAAAGCGATACCCCGGAAAAGGGGACCGCGGCGTCCGGACAAACCAGTCGGGATGCTCGATTACCCATTTGGAGTAGATGCCCATATGATTGGGGACCATGTCACTGGACATCCGGATCCCCCTCCTCCAGGCCCGGCTCTTCAGATCATTGAGAGCGGTCTCCCCCCCTAAATCAGCGGCAATGACATAGTCATAGAGGGAGTAGGCCGAGGCGTCGGCCTCGGGGTTGCCGCAGGCACGTTTGATCTTCCGGGACGAGGGGCTCCTTTCCCAGAGGCCGATCAGCCAGAATCCGGTAAATCCCCAGCGGGCGAGCCGGTTGAGTTCTTCGTCCGGGATCTGATCGAGCCGGGAAATCCGGCGCCGGTAGCGCTTGGAGAGCTGGTCGAGCCAGACGTAGGTGTTTTTTACCATGAGTACTACCCGCGGCATCCAGTCAAGGTCGGGGCTGAACCGTTCGTAGGCCTCGCGGGTGCCCGGCCTTTCCCGGTACTCGTCGGCCCGTCTCTCATTATCCGTGCCGTTCGTCCAGACCGGCGGCATCACGGGCCCTCCCCCGGATACGCGCAACTTCTTTTCTTCCCTGATGATATCCCGGGTTATCAGGAGGGTATTCAATAATTCCGGGTTCAGGAGGTGACTCCAGTTTTTTTTGATATAACCCAGTTGACCGGAGAGAGAGTCCGGGGCCGACCGGACCGGCGCCTGGAGGAACTCCGGGAGCGGAAGATTCTCCGGCCCGAAGGGGGGTGTCTTCCGGTAAAAATCGTGGAGCGCCGAGATTAACTCCGGGTAGGCGGTTGTCTTCTTCAACTCCCGCTCATTAAATAATTCGGCGAGCGGCTTAAAAGCCGGGTTCCGGTTGGCGAGGGAGAGCATCAGCAGTTCGTTGGCGGCCACGCGGCGACGCGGGGTTCCGGGGGTTCTTTCTCTCAGGTACTCGGGCGCCGCAACTCCCTCCGGGATAATCGTAAGTCCCGGGAGATCTTCGATAAATCGAACCAGGGTTTGATTGAGAGGGTCCCGGCCAACTTGCTCCTGTAAGGCGGTGACCGCCTCCTCCTGTACCCGGGGGGCGGTCGAGCGGCGGTAGCGTTCTACCAGATAATGAAAGATCTTATCGATCAGGGTGATCGCGTTGACCTCGCCCGCCCGGACCGACAGCTCCGGGTGAGTTAAGACATCACGTCTTTCATTAATTTTTTCGGCCAGAAGTTGCCCAACATCTATAACATCTTTTTCTCCGGCCGGCCGGCCATAATAATTCCGGGCCCGGGAGGCGATCATAAAAGGAGCCGCCGGATCGGCTCCCGGCTTTATCTCGTTCCGAGCGCCCGCCCGGCGATATTTATCCCGGTTATTGCTCATCTGAGATTTCGCTTGAGAACTTCCCGGATGGTAACCGCCAGCGTATCAAACTCGAACGGTTTCAACAGAAAAGAGTCGGCACCATCTTCAAGCAGTTGCCGGGAAGTGAGATCGAGCTGGTAACCCGAACAGATAATAACCGGAAGATCCGGGACCATCTTCCTCATCTTCATGGTGAACGCGGTTTCTCCTCCTTGTTCTCGAGAGGAACCAGGCCGGCACTTCGGATTTGTTCCTTCAAACGTTCTGCCAGTATATCCAGATCGGCCATTCGGACTACCCGGCGGGCCATCGCATCGATCATTCCCTGCAACTCCGCGGTGCGTTTCTCCACCAGTTCTTCCAGGTGTTCCCGGTATTTCTTCAATTCCTCTTCGTCGTGTTTGCGCTTGGTAATATCGAAGACATACCCGTGATAATGAATAATCTTTCCATCGGGAGCTCTGGTCACCACCGTGTGATCGTTGACCCAGCAATAATGACCCCGGGCGTGGGCGATCCGGTAATTCTGCTCGAAGAAGACTTCCCCCGTTTCGCTGTATTTTTTTACTTCTTCCGCGACCCGCGGAAGATCATCCGGATGAACTATTGATTCATACAGAAACCCGCCGGAGATAAAGTCCTCCTGCCGGTAACCGAATTGGTTCTCCACGTTTGGCGAGACATACTCGACTGGCCAGCCCGCTTCCGCTTTCCATTTGAAGACCACTGTCGGGCCTCCGATAAAGAGACGGTGCTCCTCCCGTAACTCCTCCTCTACCCGCTTCCGTTCACTGATCTCACTTTGGAGTTGTTTATTTGTCCGGTCAAGTTCCCTGGTCCGCCTTCGAACCCGGCTCTCCAGTTCCTTATAGGCCGTCAAAAGCTTATTCCTGATCCCTACCCGATCGGTTATATCGTGAAGGATCGCGATCACCCTCTTCTCTCCTCTGATCTCAACCAGAGTATTACTCACCTCCACCGGGAGGTGAGTGCCGTCTTTACGGATATTGATCGTCTCAATATATACTCCTTCCCGGAGAGTCTCTTCCTGGATGGTCTCGGGCAGATTGGCGGCGACCTGGGGAGGAACCAGGGTGCCCACGTCCATCGAGAGGAGCTCTTCTTTATAATAGCCAAGCATCCGGCACCCGGCCTCGTTGACATCCAGGATCTTGCCCCGGACGGTCTCAATAAAGATACCGTCTTTAACATTATTGAAGATCTTTTGATAATGCTCCCGGCTTTGACGCAGACTCTCTTCCGTTTTCCGGCAGACGGCAACCTGCTTTCCCAGTTTGACCACCTGCCTTCTCAACCGGCTCAGTTCCGCCATCAACTGCTTTTCTGTCTTTTTATTTTCTTTCATTTAAGATCCCCTCCACATCCTTTTAACCTGCACTTTTGGATGAAGACCCACTCTTTTTATATGATAGGGTAAATTTTCCAATATGTCATTTATTAAAATTCCGATACAGGAACTTAGCCCAGCTCCTGGCCGGGCAATTAAGAAAAGAATCATAGCTATCGACTTTTAGGTTTAAATAAGGTACATGTCTTCAGCCGCCTTGAGAAGCTCATCGCGGAACCGGGGATGGGCGATACTGATGATGGCCAGGGCTCGCTCCCGGGTCGATTTCCCCTTCAGGTTCACGATACCATACTCGGTTGCCAGATAGTGAGTATCCGCGCGGGGGGTGGTCACGATCGCTCCTTCCTCAAACTGGGGGACGATTCTTGAAATCGTTCCTCCCTTGGCGGTTGAATAGAACGCGTGGATTGACTTTCCTCCTTTTGAATCAAAGGCCCCCCGCACGAAATCCAGCTGTCCGCCGGTGCCGCTGAAAGTGGCTCCTCCCAGGTACTCAGCGTTCGCCTGTCCGGTCAGGTCCACCTCCAGAACCGAATTGACGGCGATCATATTGTCGTTTCGCGCGATGACCGCCGGAGAACAGGCGTACGAAGCCGAGTAACTTTCCATGCTGGGGTTGTTGTCCATAAAATCGTACATTTCTTCTGTTCCGGAGGCGGTGGCGAAGACATGCTTCATCCGGTGAAGGTTTTTCCTGCGCCCGGTGATAACACCATTTTTAATAAGCTTTATCATCCCATCGGTAAGAAGTTCAGTATGGATCCCCAGATCTTTGCGATCGGACAAATACTCAGTCAACACGTTGGGCAGTCCCCCGATTCCCAGTTGGAGCGTCGCTCCATCCGGCACCATCTCCGCGACTATCGGGCCAATGATGTCGTCCTCTTCCCGGGGTGGTGGGGGAGACATCTCCAGCAGTGGGACATGATTCTCCACCACCGCGTCAACCTCGGAGATATGGAGAAGGGAATCTCCAAATACCCGGGGCATATTTTCATTTACCTCCACGATCAGCCGATTGCAGTGTCGTGACGCAACCGAGATATAGTCGTTACCGGTTCCAAAAGTAAAGAAACCCGCCCGGTCCATGGGAGAGACGGTGGTTACGACGGTATCAATCTCCATAAAATCACGGCACAGTCTCGGCACCTGGTGAAAGTAAGAGGGAATGAAATAATTGAGCCCGGTCCGGATCAGTCCCCGTTCCGCCGCCCCCACGAACCATGAATACCCCTGGATACAGTCGCTGAGAGCCGGATCGAGGACGGTCTTATAAGCATGTTCGAGGGGGAGAAACGAATAAACCTTGATATCGGTCAACTCATCATTCCGGGCCCGGTCGGCGATGGCGCCCAGCAGAGCGGGAGGCTGGGAGATGCTCATGCCGTAGACAATGGTCTCGCCATTCTGGAGTTCCGCCACTGCATCCGCCGGCGTGGTCAACTTTTCCCGGTATTCCGTTTGATACGGTCTCATGCTCCCTCCTTTGTTAAGTGGCTTATTTTATGTATTTAAGGCTGGGTTTAACTTATATATTCAATTGGACACAGATACAGCCTTAATTATATAGTTTACTTGCCGTAGAATTTACTGTCAAAATCAATTTCAAAAACTCTAGGGAACACACTGGTACATGGTTTACCCCCTGGGTACCCTGCTGCCGCCCTGGAGGGAGGCCGTAGGCCGACCGGAAGGGCGGCAGCAGGGGTCACAACAAGACCCAGAAAACTTCTATGCTTTAGTACCAGAACCTTTATTTGTCTTAAAAAGCTAATCAAAGAACTTGGACGCTTATCTAAACCCCCAATAGTTAAAAGTGCACATTCTAATCGAAAGAAAAAATATATTCAGCCCAGATGTAAATACCAGGGAAAACAGGCAATCCTCAGCCACTACGGAATCCAATATTGTACTTCCCTCGAAAGATGGAACGAAATTCTGGAACCTGAACAAGTCTGGGGGGATCTCCTCCCTCACGAACAAGATAGATTAAATCGCCTCCTCCAGGGCAAAACGGACTACTGAATCATGATTCAATCAAAGACAACCTCACCAGACGCCCCAGGAGACGTTTTCTCTCCCCGGGTAATGGTTTTAGTCGACCCCAAAAAAGAGGGATACACGGCATTTCCTCATGTTATACTTTCGTTTTTC
>JAVCDH010000098.1 GCA_030765805.1 Candidatus Euphemobacter frigidus | reverse complement strand
AGTCTGGCGGAGTTGGCAAAGCTACTCCCATCGCTCGTACTTCACGATCGTTTCCAGCGGCAGGCGGCGCTTCTCTACCGGTCCGGGGTCACGCGGGTAGCCGATCGGGAGGAGCTGTACGACCCGGATCTTCGGGGGGATATTGAGAATCTCTTTAACCTGTTCTTCGAAGAAGGCTCCGATCCAGCAGGTTCCCAGCCCCTCGGCGACCGCGCAGAGGGTGATGTGATCGATCGCGATGGCGACGTCGATCGGATAGCAGAGCTGGCCGCAGGTCATGACATGATCTTCAGTCTCGGCACAGCAGGCCAGGACTACCGGGGCCTCCGCGATGAATTTCTGACCCCTCGCCGCCATTGCCAGCTTCCGCCGCGTCTCCGGGTCATGTACCACCACGAACCGCCACTCTTGAAAGTTCTTAGCCGAGGGCGCAAGCCTCGCGGCTTCCAGCAGTCGATGGATTACTTCATCATCTACGGGCTTTTTCTGAAATGCGCGGACACTCTTGCGTAGTTTGACGGCTTGATAAACATCCATAATTATCCTCTCGGCTGATTTTTTGCTGTCTCCGGTCAGTAATTAACACTCTTTTGAATCAGGTGCCAGTCCATCGGTCGTTTGCGGAGTGCGGTTACAATCCCTTTCAGGACAAAATAGATCATGACCAGCCCGATAGTAAAGACGGATAAGAGCATTTTGAAGAATAGTTTTAGCTGCTTGGCGTGATATAACGCCACCATACTCATAAATAACAGGCCCGAGGTCAGAATGATATTGCGGACGCTCTCCGAAAAGACCCGTCCCGGCTCGACCGGCCCGGTTGCGGCGGTGATGACGCTCAGGATGCTGGTTGTAATGAGACCGGTGACCAGCACGGGAAAGACGTAGCCGAGACCGGAGAACATGCTGAAGACTTTCCTCTTTAATCCTATCGTCCGGCTGGTGAGAATTCCTTTTAGGTGGATCATGTAGGCGTTGATTACCCCGTGCGCCCACCGCATCTGCTGGCGGAAAAGATCGCTCGCGGTCTGAGGTGATTCGTTGAGACAGGGGAGATTGGGGAGGTAGAGCATCTTCTTCCCCTTTTGGATCATCCGGAGGGAGAACTCTATATCCTCGGTCAGGATCCCGGGGCGCCATCCCCCCAGTCCCTGAAGAACGTTCTTCCTTATCGCTTCCGCCGAGCCGCAGATGAACGAGCATCCGAAGTGGTTCATAAAGGGGAGAAAGACCCGGTGAAAAGTATACCCCATCGTCGAGCCCAGGACGGTAGCCAGGTTCTTCCCGGGGTTGCTGAAGTCCCAGCGGGCCTGGACGGAAGCTACCTCCCGGTCGTGTACAAACGGGGCTACGATCCTCGGGATAAAATCGTTGCCCGGCATGAAATCAGAATCAAAGATGACGATGATCTCGCCCCGGCTCCGGAGTAGCATATTATTAAGGTTGCCGGGCTTGAAACCGGACTTATCGGTTCTTCGGGCTACCTCTACCCGGGGGTGCAGAGCGGCGAAGGCGTCGATCTCTGCGGATATCTCACCCTGATCACTGTCATCACCGATGATGATCTGCAGTCGTCCGGCGGGATAATCGGACTGAAGACACTTATCGGCGCAGCGGAGGGCTATAATCTCGTTCCGGGTCGGGATCTGAACTGTCACCATGGGCGCCTCTTCCGGATCAAGTCTCACTTCAGTTTCTTTCTTCCGGAAGAAGATGACGGCAAACGATATGAAAAATAAAATAAAGCTGACCGCGATTGCCAGGTAGAGGAAGATGTTGAAGGCGCCGACGAAAAAATAATGAAGATAAGTTAGAAAAGTAGTGAACATGTTCATGAATAATCCAGGCTAAAGGTGTTCCCGGTGAACGCTGGCGATCACCCCGTCCACGACCATCTCAAGCCGATCTTCCAGGTTGGTCAGCATCCTGTCAACGGACTTCTGGTCGGAGGCCATGGCGATGAAAGTCCACTGCGCGCGCTGGTGATCATTCTGGTAATCACTCTCGCAGACGGCCAGTCTGCTCTGCTTCCCGAACCGGTCCCGGATTCCCCGGACCCGGTGCCGTTTCTCTTTGAGAGATCGGCACCCGGGCAGCCGGATATTAATAACCAGCAGGCTGGCCCTCATTTTAACCCCAGTTTCCGGGGGATCTCCTTGACGTACCGGGCAAACCGGTCCCAGTGGAGAGAATACTCCCGGGAATGGGTCTCCGATATCCGGACCCCATGTTCGGTTTTGTCTTTTTGCACTTCCCTGATCTCCAGGGTCTTGCTCTGGATGAAGATGAAGACAAAGAGAGCGATGATGATAAAAATAATCAGCTTTTTCATAATGGAATAGAAATTAAGTCTTTTTCTGTCCTGATTTCACAAACCAACCAGCACCCTCCCCTTATTATACAAATATTACATGGTAATATTTGTATAATAAGGGTTAGGAACTCAGTCGTCATAAAATTAATCCAACAGATGCACGATAATCCCGGAGCGGAGTTTTGGTTCAAACCAGGTTGATTTAGGCGGCATTACCAATCCCCGATCCGCGACATCCATCAATTGGCCGATCGAGGTAGGGTAGAGCGAGAATGCGACTGCTTCCCCGCCATCGACTTTCCGGACCAGTTCATCCAGTCCCCTGATCCCGCCCACGAAGTCGATCCGGTTGTCTTTCCGGGGATCTCCGATCCCCAGGATAGGAGAGAGGAGGTTTTCCTGGAGGATTGAGGCGTCAAGTGATCCGACCGGGTTATCTTCCGGAAAACTCCCGGCTTTAGCTGTGAGGCGGTACCACTGCCCGTCCAGGTACATTCCGAAGTTATGGGGCGTTTCCGGGCGGTAGGGTGAGCCGACCGGCGCGGGCGCGATCTCAAACTTCTGAGAAACCAGACTCAGGAAATCTCCCCGGGAAAGACCGTTCAGGTCTCTGACCACCCGGTTGTAGTCCATGATCCGCAATTGGTCATGGGGGAAGATGACGGAGAGAAAGTAGTTATATTCCTCCTCACCGGTATGAGAGGAATTCTCCGCCCGCCGTTGCTGCCCAACCTTTGTCCCGGAGGCTGAGCGGTGATGGCCATCGGCAACGTAGAGGTAGTCGATACCGGAAAAAATTTCCCTGATCTTTGCCACTGTTTTCAAATCATCGACTTTCCATAGGGTGTGCCGTATCCCATCCTCGGCGGTAAAATCATAGAGTGGTTTGGTTTGAACTGCTTCATCGGTCAGTGCATCCATCTCTCCCCGGGCTCGGTAGGTTAGAAAGACCGGGCCGGTATTGGCGTTGAGGGTATCGACATGCTTGATTCGGTCCGCTTTTTTATCCACCCGGGTGCGCTCGTGTTTCTTGATGACATTGTTCGCGTAGTCGTCGATCGAAGCCCCCGCCACCAACCCGGTCTGATTGGTATCCCCCATAATCAACCGGTAGAAATAGAAAGCCGGTCGCGGGTCCTGAATCAAGACTTTGTCGGAGATGAACTTATCGAGATTTTCCTTTCCTTTCCGGTAGACAACCTCGTCGTAGAGGGCGGTATCCTCCGGCAGATCGATTTCCGGCTTCACCACGTGGAGAAAGCTATATGGTTTTCCTTTGACCCGCGCCCGCGCCTCGGCGGAATTTAATACATCGTAAGGAGGCGACGCGACCTCTTCGACCATATCCGCGGTTGGGCGCAGCCCCCGGAATTCTTTGATCTTAACCATCGATTTACTCCAGTTACCTTTTTATTTCATCTTGAAATAAGATAGCAGATTTTAAGAGAAAAAAGAAAGAGGAAGTATTATTCCGAAACATTCACACCCGGACCGGCGGGAAACAGCAACACCTGAATATTGTTTTATTTGCCTGTTAATTCCCGACTTGCTATATTCAAAGCATGCCTGAGCAGGATATATATTATATTGACGGCGAATTTATCCCGGCCGACCAGGCCGCGATCCCGGTGAATGACCTGGCCCTATTACGGGGGTACGGTGTCTTTGACTTCCTCCGCACTTACGGGGGAAGACCGTTCTGCGTGGAGGAGCATATCTCGCGGTTGAGAGAATCCGCCCGTCTGATCGGTCTCTCTCTCCCCTGGTCGGTTGAGGAAGTGATTGAGATCGTAAACCAGACTGTGTCCCGCAACGATCATACCGAGTTCAATATCCGGGTTGTCGTGACCGGTGGCCCCAGTGCTGATTTTATCACCCCGGCCGGAAGACCCCGCCTTCTGGTGCTGGTAACCGAACTTCAGCCTTTCCCCCGGGAGTGGTATACCGACGGGGTGAAGGTCGTCACTCTCCCCGGTTGCCGCTCTATCCCCGAAGCCAAGACACTCAATTATCTCTCCGCCATCATCGCCCTGGGAGAAGCACGGCGGCAGCAGGCGGTGGAAGCAATCTTCATCGATCGGGACGGAAGAGTTCTGGAAGGCCAGACGACCACCGTCTTTGCCTTTATTAGAGGCCGGTTGGTGACCAACCAGGAAGGCATTCTTCCGGGTGTTACCCGCGGGCTTATCCTTCGCCTGGCCGACGGCGAGTTTGAAACTGAAATCCGGGAATTCACGTCTGATGTATTACATCAGGTGGAGGAGGTGTTTCTTACCGCCACCAACAAGGAGATAGTTCCGGTAATTCAGGTGGATGACACTATAATCTCCGGAGGTAAACCGGGTCCCCGAACCCGGAGGATTATGGAACTCTTCCGGGATTACACCCGGCGCTTCGCCGCCGGTTAATAGGGCAACAGAACAACACCACCTCATAAATTCATCAGATTGCGAAGCCCTCGAAGAGGGATGATGACCCAGTCGGGACGGTTATTCAACTCATAGTACAGCTCGTAGACCGCTTTTTCCAGAAGATAGGCCTCCAGCATGAGGTTGAGTTCCGCCGTTGTCTCCGGAAGGAGGCCGGGGCTCTCCCGCATGGTCCCCAGGTAGGAACTCAGGAATATCTTGCTGATTGTCCGCTGCCAGAGCTCGGCCCAGGGGGAGAGAAGGGCGACCTCCTCCGGGTCGGCAGCGTCACGAAGAAAGATCGCGCCGTAAGCGGCGTAGTGGAACGAACGGATCATCCCGGCGACGTCGACCAGCGGCGAACGTTTGCGCCTCCGTTCCGCGGGGGGCCTCGCCGGCTCGCCCTCGAAGTCGATGATTACAAAATCGTCTCCAGTGCAGAGGATCTGCCCCAGATGATAGTCACCATGAATCCTGATCTTCATCCCCGATACTTTACTCATTTCGATTCGGCGGAGCCGTCCTAAGATCGAGGCTTCCACCGAAAGCAACCCGGCGACTTCTTCCCGGGTCTCCGGTGGAAGCCGTTCCATCGTTTCCCGGAGGCTCCGGAAAGCCTGTTTCACCAGAGACAGCATTGAGAGATAGAGCGACTCCTGGTAGGAGAGGGTGAACGGCTCCGGGGAGAAAGCGGGATCCCCGGGATCCGATGCGAGGGCCCGGTGAAGTTGGGCCGTTCTCCTCCCCAGCAACTCGATCTCTTCCAGGTATTTCTCTCCGGCCCATTGGGAAAATGCGTCGGGGACTTGAGGGAGTGATAAAGGAGGCGTGAGGCCCAGCGGGGCGTTTTTGAGATAGCGGTTCACCGCTTCCAGGGAATAGGTCCAGGCATCGCTTTCGTGTTCGACGAACGACTGGAGCAGACCGATTGCCGTCTTTCGATCTCCGGATGAGTGAAGCTCGATCAGACCGGCGAAGTGAGCGATATTGTTAAAGGTGGTCTTTTCGGTTAAAAACCGGTTCATCTCCACTTCCGGATGGATCCCTTCCGCCAAGCGACGGTAGAGCTTCAGGATGAAGAGGTGTCCGTAAAGAAAGGAGGTGTTGCTCTGTTCTTTTTGCAGCCGGTGTGGTTCCGGGGGCTTTTGTCCGGTATTTATAAAGCTCAGGAGCGCTCTTCCGGGAAGAGCCGCCAGCGTCCCCCGCGCCCCGGCGGCGTGTTTGCTCCGGGCGATAAAATCAAAGCAGTTCTTCATAAAGACAGGATCGCGTGCCCCGTCAAAGAGTATCCCCTTGCTCTGGCCGCTCCCGGTATGAGCCAGGATCGCCCCGGGATGCCGGGAGCTGATTAGCCGGGCGTTGGCCCCGGAAGTAGAGGAGAGGGGAAGGAGGTAATCTTCAACCTGATTGTCAGTATAGATAACCCGGCAGATCAGCAATCCCGTCGGCGTCTTCCTTCCCGGCATCGGCAGAGCGTCGGTTATGGCGATCTGTTTGATGGTCCTTGCCTTCCCGCCGAACCAGCGGCAGTTCCGGAAGAAGGCGGGAAGAAGCGCCTCCAGTCTCTCCCGGCCCGGTTGTTCTAATATGGTCTCCCATCCTCCCGGTAGCGAGAGGGTGATTTCTGGGAAATTGTTCATTCTATTACTCGTGTAATTCGCAACCCTCTTGCCGGGAATTCAAGTTGAACAGTCGGTTTTAATTGCGGCAAAAGGGGCATATTGATATACTGCCCGAGGATATAGATTTTGTTTAATCTTAACAACTGAAAATAAAGTAGATCTGCCAAAAGGTGGAGGCATGAAGATATTAGTCTTAAACTGCGGGAGTTCGTCGGTAAAATTTCAGGTTATCGAGATATCAAAAGAGCGCATAAAAAATAACTCGATCACGGCTGATGCCCGCGGCCTGATAGAACGAGTCGGGACAGATGACGCCATAATAAATTACGAGGTGCCCGGCCAAGACAAATTTCGGGCCGTAGAGCCGATTAAGAATCATAAAAAGGCGATCGAGAAAGTCCTGGAACTCCTTCTGGATAAGAATATCGGGGTCCTTAAAAGTATGAAAGAGATTGAGGCGGTGGGCCACAGGATGGTTCATGGAGGAGAGGAGTTTGCCTCTTCGGTATTGATAGATGAGAAGGTGCTGGCCAGGATGAGGGAGTGCTCCGACCTGGCGCCGCTCCATAACCCGGCAAACTTGAAAGGATACGAAGCCTGCCGGGAAGTCCTGCCTCATGTTCAGAACGTGGGTGTTTTTGACACGGCCTTTCACCAGATGATGCCTCCAACTTCCTACTTGTACGCGATACCTCTGAAATACTATGAAAAATATATGATCCGGAGGTTCGGGTTCCACGGGACCAGTCACCGGTATGTATTTTACCGGTACTGCAAATTGACCGGCCGGGAGCCCGCGAAGACCAGCGCCATAACCTGTCACCTGGGCAACGGCGCTTCTATTGCCGCGATCAAAGACGGAAAGAGCCTGGACACATCGATGGGGTTTACCCCTCTGGAAGGACTGGTGATGGGCACCCGGAGCGGTGATCTCGATCCGGCGATCCATGAGTATATTATCAATAAAGAAGGGATCGATATCGATGAATTCACGCGGATCCTGAATAAGGAAAGCGGGATGCTGGGGTTAACCGAAAAGGCCAGTGACATGCGGGAGATAATGGAGGCAGCCGAGGCGGGAGATGAAAAGTGCGGATTGGCGCTGGATATCTATTGTTACCGGCTAAAAAAATATATCGGGGCGTATCTGGCCGCCCTGAACGGCGCAGATGTGATTATATTCACCGGCGGGGTGGGGGAGAATGCCGATCTGGTTCGGGAGAAGAGCTGCGGAAAACTTGATTTTCTGGGCATCGAGTTGGACCCGGAGTTGAATTTAGAAATGAACGGCGGGGAAGGCAGGATCTCCCGGGAGAGTTCCCGGGTGGAGATTTACGTGATTCCGACCAATGAAGAGATGGTCATCGCGTGGGATACCTATCAGTGTGTGACCGGGAATCCCGTTACATAACTGGATAATTTTTTTATGAGTGAGCAGTTATTACTGAGTAATATCCGTAATGTGCTGGCGCAGTTGGAGGAGACGATTATCTTTGAGCTGATCGAGCGCGCCCAGTTCAAGCGGAACGATATTATTTACCGGCCGGGTGCTTTCGGCCCGGCGCTGGGGGGGAAGAGTCTGGTCGGCTTTCACTTATTCGAGATCGAGAAAGTGCATGCCAGGATACGGCGTTATACCAGTCCCGACGAACATCCCTTCTTTTCCGGTTTACCCGAGCCGATCTTGCCCCTCCTCCAATACGGGGAAAACCCCCTCCGTCCCAACTCGGTAAATATTAATAACCGGATCCGCCCGGTCTATGAAAAGGAGATCGTTCCTTATATCTGTAAGCCCGGCGACGATAAGCAGTACGGTTCCAGTTCAATGTGTGACGTGACCTGTCTCCAGGCACTCTCCAAGCGGATCCATTACGGAAAGTTCGCCGCCGAGAGTAAATTTCGGAGCGATCCGGAGGCTTTTCGGGTGCTTTGCGCCGATGGAGACAGAGAAGGATTGATGAAACTGATCACCGATCCCGAGGTTGAGGCCCGGGTTCTTGAGCGGATCTCCCTCAAAGCGGAGACCTACTGCCGTGAATTGTCAGGGGAGGGGGGTAACCCCAAGATTGATCCCGAGATAGTGGTTGATATTTACCGCCAGTGGATTATCCCCCTCAACAAGGAAGTCCAGCTGGCCTATCTTATTAATACCTAAATCTATAAAATCTGGAGGAAGCGATGAACTATTTCTTAATCATTTTAGCCGGGATCTTTTCTCTTGCCCCCATCTCGGCCATCGCCCAGGATGCCGGAAGCGCGACATCCGGGAAGAAAGCTTCCCGGGCGATCCGATTTATCTTTGACTCGAAGTCACCTCCCTTCGCCTTTCGTGAGGGAAATGACACTGTGGGCTTTGATATCGATCTGGGCGAAGCGATCGGGAAAGAACTGGGGGTGGAGGTCAAGTGGATTGACGTGCCGTTCGATATCCGCGCGTATTCCAATATCCTGGAAGCCGGCAACGCGGACGCGGCTTTAGCCGCCATCACGATTACCAGGATTAGAAAGTACTTTGTCGATTTTACCCGTCCCTATTTTTCGACCACACTGGCCGTGGCCACCCGGCCGGAAGTGAAGTGGGATAATCGGGCTTTCGCCCGGGGACTGGAGAACAAGATCGTAGGGGTGATGGCGGGGACGACCGGTGAGGATTGGGCCCGGAAGAACTTGAAATCGGTCATCAAGACCTACAATTCTCCTCTCAGCCTGGTCCGGTCCCTCAGGCAGGGAGGGAATCTCGCTTTTGCGATCTTAATAGACGATGCCATTCTGAGTTATCTGCGTGCTCACGGTACTACTGATTTTAAGATCGTAGAGAAGAGTTTTCCCCAGGAGGGCTATGGGATCGCCGTTAGCAATAGCAACTTCAAGCTGTTGGCCCAGCTTAACGCCGCGTTAGAGAGTATTGAAGCCGAGGGAGAATACGATAGAATATATAATAAGTGGTTCGAAAAGAAATAAGTCTTGCTATCCCTCCCCCATTTTTCTATTTTTAATTTCATGTATCAGTCAATAAACCGCGAAGACGCCCCGAATACTTCGGGGAACACAGAGGAGGAATAAAACATGAAGAGAGAAATACCGACCAAGCTGCGGAAGGAGGTTTATAATATCTCGACCGCGTGGCTGGAAGGGTTGCTTCAGGCGTCGGATAACGCGCCGCCGATGAAGCCGATGCATTCCGTTATCACCAACCGGGCGGGGAAGAAGCACACTGTCTTGATCCGCCCGATTGAAGAGAAAGAGATCGACCCGGTCCTCGAGTTTTTGAAGCTGACCCTGGACGCCGAGTATGACTACTACGATATTGTCGGCGCCCGGGTCTTCGGGGAGCTCCTGGCCATCAAGCGGAAGAGGATGAAGGATGAATACTTCTTCCTCGGCCTCCATAACGGCAAGCTGGTCGGCATCGCCAACGGCCGGCTGATGGACGATGAAGTAAACATCAGTCTGCATACCATAACCTTCGAACGGCAGATAAACGCCGGCGGGGTTCTCTTCTACTCCAAGTGCTGGTACTGCTTCGAGGTCTGCCAGCAGGAAGAGTTCTGGGCCACGTTCGAGAGTTACAATGGATGGATGCTGGCCGGATTGAGGATGGCGCTGCCTTCTTACCCCTGGCCCGATATGCAGCATGAACTGGGAGGGGCCAAGATATTTTACCTCACCAGGGAACTCTGGGAATCGAGCATCAAGGAAGAATACCTTCAGCAGGTCGCCCGGACCAGCTTCAAGCCGGCTTCAAAGGAACTGATCAAGAAGAACGAGAAGTTGATCATCCCGAAGGAGCTGGAGATTTAACCAGAATAAAAACCCCCGGGGATCTTCCCCCCCGGGGGGGGTCTCTGTGGAGTTCGGTGTGGGTGACTCCCCTCTTTCGAGGCCAGACCCCTATCGGGGGTGGTAGGGTAATCCCCCCTAAAATTCCGTAGTGGTGGACCTTTAGGTCCGCCCCAATCTCTGGTTCAAAAAACCAGTTTGCCAAATTGTAGCGTCCCCACTCCGGTGGGGACGTATTATTCGTCGCGCCAGTCTCCCAACAGGCTGGTTTGCGTCCGTCAAGAGCGGCTTAATTGAAACCGGTGATTTGAAATTTTATTGATTGGGGGTAACAAAACTACTATTATCCAATTGGTTCGTAATTTTAATTTTAAAAAGAAATGAAACATAATTGTGGTGAATCAAATCGTCAACACAGCCCTGCTTTGGATCAACAATCCAGCCGGGCTTCATTTTTTTAAAGAAAAGGGAGGTTACCGGTGAAAACAGCAGGACTATTTTTAATACCGATCTTCGTATTATTACCTTTAATGACCACACACAGCGCGGAGTGGACATTTTCTACCGATGCTGGAACCCGGACTATTGGGGGAATAGCCGCCGTTGACAGTGAAAATGTCTGGGCGGTGATGGGATCCATATGGGATGATGGTAAAATCTTTATTATTGACAAAGTTGGTGCGAGGTCACCCATTTAAGGTTGCTTGTCACGAGCAGCCAGCTGTGAAGGTCTTACAAAAAGAATGCCCTCCGGAAGAATTGATTGAACGTTTGGTAAAATTGACAGGAAAAAGTCGTGAGGCTATCTATCGGCAAGGAAAGAAATCGATTGAACGGGCGATGTTAATGGAGCTGCTTTACCGACTCTGTCATGTTACTCAGACTGAGATCGGCGGATTGGGCGAAGGTATAGATTACAGCGCGGTCAGCCAAGCTCGGAAGAGGTTGCGAACCAGACTGGAGAAAGAGCCGAAAACAAAGATCATGTTTAAGAATATACGTAACCGGTTATGCCAATTGTCAAAAGTAAAGGGGCTCTTGCCCAAATCCACG
>JAVCDH010000015.1 GCA_030765805.1 Candidatus Euphemobacter frigidus | reverse complement strand
ATATAGCAACTAAAAGGGCACCGTACTACGATTCCTAAAATATCAACGTATTCGCAGTAAAATCAAGTATTTATAAAAATGGCAGCAACCTAATCGTCTACCAGTGCCTAAATTTCTGGTCCATTTCATGGGCGATCTTCATCAACCCCTTCATTGCGGCAAAGCGGAAGACCGGGGGGGAAACGACGTTCCGGTCAGCTGGCAGAACCAGGAGACCAACCTCCACGCGATCTGGGACAGTCTGATTTTCAGGGAAAGGACAGGAACCGTTACCACCTGGGCACGTTGTCTTCAGGCTGAATTAACCCCCGGGGAGCGTGCGGCCATAATGAAGGGCCGACCCTACGACTGGATGGTCGAATCCCATCTCATCGCCCGGGACTTTTGTTACGCCCGTCTCCCCCGGAGCGCCAGCTCATTCCGGGAAGCCAAAAATCCGGAACTCTCCGGCGCTTACGCCCGGGAGGCCCAGCCGATTGGTCGCCGACGCGTGGTTGAAGCCGGCCTGCGGCTGGCCAAGGTACTGAATGAGATTTTCAGTAGCGGACCCGCGGGCGCCCAGGTGAAATAAGCAGGGATAACGGGAAAAGGGGGCCAGTCCGTGCATATGTGCATAATCATTATTAACTGAAGCAAAAATTGCATAAATGCACGGACTGACTGACTGACCCCTATATGGAAATTTACCTTGTATTATTAAACGGTTAGCTTTATTATAACCTTGTATTTTTAAAAACTCAACAAAATATGGTATTATTGTGAAAAGGTCGATCGATCGTAAACTTCTGGATTGGAAAACCAGCGCCCGACGCAAGCCCTTGATCCTTCGAGGAACGAGACAGGTCGGAAAAACGTACTCCATCACCAGATTCGGGGAAGAACAATTTGAATCCATCGCGCTGGTCGATCTGGAACGAAATCCTGACTGGCATCGAGTTTTTCAAGGTGACCTGAACCCGAGACGGGTGTGCGCGGACCTTGAAATCCTGCTGGGTCGAAAAATCACTCCCGGCAAAACCCTGCTCTTTATTGATGAGATCCAGGCCTGCCCCCGGGCGATCACGGCCCTCCGCTATTTCCATGAAGATTTACCGGAGCTTCACGTAGTAGCCGCGGGATCGCTGCTTGAGTTCGCCATGGAAGAACTTTCTTTCCCAGTCGGGAGGGTGCAATTTCTCCATCTTTCACCTCTCACGTTCGCGGAATACCTCCTGGCCATCGGCAATGAAGAGGCGGCCCGGAGAGTGCTGGAACTTCCTTCCGGTGTTTCGGAGACGGTGCATGAATTTCTCTCCCGGGAACTGAGGCGATATTTTTTTATCGGGGGGTTTCCTGAGAGCGTGGTGGCTTACATCGAGAGCGGGTCAATTCGTGAGTCTTTCGAGGTCCAGGCGGAGATTGTCGAAACGTACCGGATGGACTTCGCCAAATACGCTCCCCGGGCTGACAAGCGGTGTCTCAATGCCGTCCTGACATCAGTCGCCCGGAATGTAACCAGGCAGATCAAATATTCCCGCCTTTCCACGGATTTTTCTCAACCGACGTTAAAAAAAGCCTTCAACCTACTTTGCATGGCCGGCCTCATTAAGAGGATTCCCTCGACCGATCCTTCCGGCCTTCCTCTGGGAGCCGCCGCTTCCGATAAGAAGTTCAAAGCCATTATGGCGGACATTGGTCTGATCCGCTATCTCACCGGCATGCCGGTTGAAATCGAGCAACCAAAAGCCGATCTTCTTGATATCTACCGGGGCGCCCTGGCGGAACAGTTTGTCGGGCAGGAGATGGTTCTCTCTCAGAAAGGTGATTTATATTACTGGTCCCGGCAGGCGAAAAGCAGTACCGCTGAAATAGACTACCTGGCGGTTGTTGACGGCAAGATATTTCCAGTGGAGGTAAAAAGCGGTGCGGCCGGCAGGTTGAAGAGCCTTCACCTCTTTATGTGCCGATACCACAACGCGCCGCGAGGCGTCGTTTTTTCGATGCGGCCTTACGCTGAACTCCCCGAACAGAAGCTTGTATTTATCCCGCTCTATTTTGCCTTTTCAGCTACCGGTGGAAGGGCTGAATTGTGAACCCATCATCAAGCAGTAAAGAACCCGGAAAGAGAGGTCAGTCCGTGCATACGTGCATAATCATGATTAAGAGAGGATGTTTGTCTTGACTGATGATTGGATACTCAAACAACTCGAGATGGGCCACCGCTCAAATATCAGTCGGGTATATCGGCGTTCCGTTCTCCGAGTGACCGTCTTCGGGCGCAACTGAAGTAAAGATTGCATAAATGCACGGTCTCGGACTGATCCCTTTACCTGGATGTCAAAAGTTGTAACACATTCTCACGGGTGAGCAGTTTCAAATCACCCTGTCGTTCAAGAAACGGGCGGACATCATCGAGCGCTCGGTCCCAATCCATTTTTTTTAGCCGTTCCGCTACGAACTGCCACCAGTTCAGTTCCGTGATTACCGGTCCGGCCCAGCAGGTTTGCGAAAGTGCAGAGTTTAAAAGAGCAAGATTGGGTGACGGCCAGGTCCTGTCGGCAAGATACCAGATCAGATCATATAGATCGCGCCCTTTCGTATACCCACGCGTCATAATGGCACACAGCTTTCCCGCTAGCAATGATGCTTTATCATGGTGAAGGAGGTTCAGAGTAACATACCGCCTGATGAGTGAGGTTGCCGTAACCGCGCCGGTAGGCGGTTTGGTGTCCAATTCAACTTTGACTGAGATCACCTCCGTTGGATGAGGAGAGATCCCGAGTTCGTAGAGGAGACCCGGGAAACGAACAAACCCGGAAACAACCGTCTTGCGGTCGTTGACCTTAAGTCCGACGGTGTAATTCTCTGCTTCGAACTTTGTTTTCATTTTCGCCAGATGATCCCTGAATCGATGGGATCGCTTCAGATCAACCAAAGCGAAGTCAAGATCCTCTGAATACCGGGGAATGGAGTAGAGGAATCTAAGTGCCGTTCCTCCGTGGAAGGCCCAATTAAGGAAGGCGCCGCTATCCTGGAGCGATTGGAGAATTCTTGCCTGAAGGTACTCCCGGACAACATCCCGTGCCAACAGTCCGGCATGCCTTTCAGAGATGAGTTGTTGGAGATAATCCTTCATAATTCTTCGTAATCTCCTTCCTCTTCAGCAGCCAGGCTTCCGATGCGTTCTACGGCCCGGATCAGTTTTGGTCGTCCGCTTACCCGTGCGATTCGGAACAACTCCAGCATCTCCAACCGGTCGAGGTTCTGAAGTCTGAGTTCGCGAAGGTATTCCATGCTATCCGCCCGGGGGGTCAGGTAAACTAAATCCAGCAGACATTTCTCCGGGCTCGCGAGAAAGGCCGGCTGCCCTGGCGTCACTTCAACCCTGCGATAGCCGGTGAACCACGACTTCTTAACGTGAGAAAAAGCAAATAAACTCAGGGCCGTCTGAATCCGCTCGGGACGACCGGTGGTTACACTCGTAACAACCGGTGTATATTCGGGGATCATCCCGTAGTGCGCCAGGGCTGATTGTAGACTTACATAGGAAGCGGATTTTAGGGCATTTGCCAAGAGAAATGGGTGAGGGTCGATCTTCCGGTAGGGAGGAGCGAGTATATAGAGGCCTCTTCGCAACTGGACGATCCGGCTGGCCCGAACCCATCTGGATAGCTGGAGGCGAAGATCTCGTACCGAGATGCCACCGGTCATTAAAAATGCGGAGGTAAATACCGGTTCATCGGCCACGATTTTAAGTAATTCTTCCCATTTCATGGCAGTAAGTTATCAAATATGTATATATATTGCAATGAAAGTTTTATCTTAATAATCCTGGTGGAAGTAAAGATAAAGACCGTCCCCGGACTGGATCCCGGTTTCACCCTGGAGCTGCAGAAATGTGGTCAGGTCGATATCGACTCTGATGCGGTCTCCCGGGCCATCCAGTGACTTTTCCCCCTCCACGTAGATATAGTCGGTGATGTACTTGCCCACACCTACCGAGGAGACATTTCCGTCTTCCATGTTGACGCTGAGCATATCGACCGACAGCCAGGATCGCCCGGTCCCCAATACGTCGAAAGCGTCCCCGCCGCCCCGCAGCAGGTTGATTCCGTAAGCGATCTGGATCGCCTGGAAGGCGGTTATCTGATCGGGGTGCTTCCCGAAAAGCATCAAGGATAATATTTCGTCTTCCGGATATTGCGGATTGGAAGTCAACTCGAGTTTTGGCTTATTGATCGTTCCGCTCAGGCTGAGGTAAGCGGTAATATCGGCCGTGGTGATCTGCGCGTTGATATTCAGATCCGGCATGGGAGGAAATCCGCCGGTCAGGCTGATGGTGCAGTTCCCCAGTATGAAACGTTTCCCCAGAAAAGAGAGATGCCCCTGCACCAGCGACAGACTGCCGACCAGAAAAGGCTTTCCGGTTGTCCCCGAAGCCTTCAGGGCTATACCCCACTCCGAATCAAGTCCGCGTCCCCGGACGAAGATCTTTCCCGGAGAATTGACCGTGAGGTCAAGCTCGACCGGGAGGCCGGCTGACGACTTTTTCGGGGATTGAGGAGGGGAGGGTTGGCCGGGCCGGTTGATTTCGGTGACCTCCACCCGGTATTCTTCACCGGAGAACCTCCGGGGAATTGCCACCTCGGCCCGGTCGACCGAGATATCTCCTTTCAGGGCCAGTTTTTTCGTGGTGCCGGTCAGCGTAACTTCGCCGCTCGCCGCAGCGGAGATAAGGTCCTGGTTAATAAGCCGGGCCCGGTCAAGACGGAGCTTGAATTCCAGGGGGAAATTATCCTTCGGCGCCAGCTGAATATGCCCGTCCAGCCGGACCTTGCCTTTTGACGGGGTTGAAGCCTCCAGGTTCTTCAAGGAGACGCGTGAGGCGTTGGCCTCGATCTCGCCGGCGATATCGCGGAAGACCGTGCCGGAGACCATGTTCTCGTATGTTCCTTCTTCAACGTTAAGCTGTCCCCGGAGGGATGGATGGTCCAGGCTTCCTCCCAGGCTGAGGTCGAAGGAGACGATGCCTTTGACTACCTGATTGGCGGAATAAAACAGGGGTTCGAGCATACCCAGGTCAATTTGAGCTTTTATCCCCCCGCGGATATCTCTGTCGAGCGGAATCCGGAAGGAGAAGGGATAGAGGGCGAGCTTGATGGGAACTTTCGCTTCCCCCTGGATAGTTGAACCTGACCCATCTTCCCCGGAAAGGGAGAGAGCCAGCAGGTTATTTTCAAGCCCGGCCTGCAGGGATAAAGTCGCGGCCTTGATATAAGCCAGGGAAGACTGGAGAAGTTCCACGTCTTCCAGGCGGAGATCCAGTTTTATTTCGGGCTGTCCGGGTGTACCGTTGATAGTGAGATGGGAGGATGCGGTCCCTCCCAATCCGGGCAGGCGGCAGAGTTCCAGCAGCTCAAGGGGGAGGCGGTCCACTTTGAGGGATCCGTTCACGGAGTTCGGGGTCAATTCTCCGGAGAGTATGATCTTGCCGGCGTTGACGGCCAGTTCGGTCTTTCCCAGGTCGATATTTTCCTTATCCCAGGTTAAACGGATCGGCCCCATCGAGGTGATGGTATTCTTGCCATAAGTAACTCTAAGTTTTTCAAGTTCGAAGCTTTGGCGGTTTTCGTTCTTCCGGCAGACTAACTTAAGTTCGCCGGCAAATGATTTTTCGGCTTTACCTTGGGCGTTAATTTCGATCGATCCCGCGGGATCGGAGAGAACGTTCGTCACGTCGACCTGGACCTCCGAACTATCGATTCGTAACCCGGGAAGGATTAAATTCTGGAGGGTAAGTTCGCCCTTCAGATCGAGTTGGTCTGATATTTTTAGAACGAAGTCTCCGGCCAGTGACCCTGAATCGGGTATCCTGGACTTCATGGCCAATCTCCAGTTATCGGCCGGCCCCTCGCCGTGGAGACTGAATCCGAATGGACCGTTTTTGGTGAGACCGAGCAGGCCGGCCAGGAGACCGCCGGGCCCTTCTTTAACCTCGAGATCGAATTTGATCTTTGAAGAGTCCCGGTTCGCGGCAGCCCGGAGATCCACTGATCCGGCCGTCCCGCCCATTCTTGACACCCGGAGCCGCGCCTTTACCCCGGTCTCCGCATCGGCCAGGAAAGATCCGTTCAAAGAAGATTCGACCTTCTCACCCAGGAGGGCCTCCCCGACAACCAGATGCCGGATGCTGAGACTTTCAACCCGCAGATCGGGCCAGCTCTTCGGCAGAATCGGCCCCTTTGATGGGGGTTTTTGGGGGGTCTCCCCGGTCCGTTCCGGCAGCCGGGTCAAAGTTATACCGGAGGCCTCCAGCTCGTTCACCTGGATTCGTACTTCCAGTAACGCCGAAGTTGAGATCCGCCATGAAAGTTGATCGATCGCCAGCCAGCAGCCCCCCCGGTCGCTCAGACTGATTCTTTTTATCCGCGTCTGAAAGGGGATGAACCCCGATATTCCCTCGATCGACACCCGGTTCTCCGGCCCTTCGCTCAGGACCGAGGAGAGGACCCGCGCGATCTTTCGCTTTCCGAATCCGGTCTGGGTCAGCCCGAATATTACACTCAGAAGCAAGATCAAACCCGCCGCCGCGAAAGCGATGTATTTGAGGATTTTAATGATCCAGCGGGATATTTTCATAGTCCATCTCCGTTAAAAGTTCTCTCCGATACTCACGTAGATATAAAGATCGGAATCGATCCCCTTCCTCTTTTCCAGCGCCGTCGCCGCGTCCAGGCCGATCGGGCCAATCGGCGAGAAATACCGCAGCCCGCCACCGGCTCCCCAGAGGATATCATCATTAAATTTGGGGAGGGGGGAGGCGAACGCGGAACCGCCGTCAATGAAAACGGCCGCTCCCAGAGGCCCGATAATTTTCACGCACAGATCACCGCTGACCGCCAGCAGTGATCTCCCGCCGGTCGGGTCCTTGCCTACCAGGGGGCCAACCGTCTGGTATGAATAACCCCGGACGGTATTGCTCCCGCCGGCGTAAAAGCGTTCATCCGGGGGTATATTATCCCGGGCCAGACCGGCGATATTTCCGAGCGTTACCCGGGCGGAGAGGGTGAGGTAGGGGAATTCTAATATCTCCAGGGTGTATTTACCGATCAGAAGCCCTTTGAAAAAAGTCTGCTGTCTTGTTAAGATGTAGAAAGGCTCCTCGGAGAAATACAGCTTTCCCCCGACGATCCTCGGGGGCTCCCATTTGAAATAAAGGGGGAGAGAAAGCAGGGTGAAGTCTTTCTCTTCCCCCAGCTGTTCCTCATGGGCCTGCTTGAAGACCGTACCGCCTCCGATTGTGATCGAGGGGTTCAAATCCCGTTCCGTAAGCAACGCGACCCGGAAACTGCGGCTGGTGTACGCGGGAGGATGGTCATCACCGACCCGACCGGCCAGGATCAGGGACTGGCGGGGATGGAAGAAGTTGGGTTTGCGAAAGACGGCGGTCCCGGAATAAGTCTGCTGGGCTACTTTGACCATGATCTTGAAACGCTCGGCGCCGCCGAAGATATTGCGATTTTCCCAGGAGACCCTACCCCCCACACCCTCATCAGTGTTGTATCCCGCTCCCAACCCGACGGAACATTTCTTGCCTTCCTGGAGGGTGACTATTACCGGCAGCCGCCCGGCCTTATCCGCGTGGTCACCTTCCGAGACCTCCACCACGGAGAAGAGCCCGGTCCCGACCAGCTCCTCCCGATAGGATACCAGCCGGGCCGGCTGAAAAATCTCGCCCTCCTTCCAGGGGATCAGGTCGCGGAGATAGCAGAGATCGACATCTTTGAGGCCCTTGAAGACGGTGGGACCGAACCTCTTGCGTCGTCCGGGTGTTATAATGAAGGTAAGATCGACTGATCGGGCCTTGAAGTCGGCCGTTACCTCTCGCTTGGATACCTCGGCAAAAGGGAAACCTCGATTTTTTACAGATGAGATGAGCTTTGCCTCTCCCTCCACAATGCTCCGGAAAGTGGCGCGCCGCCCGATCTTTAGGCCGAGGGCGGCCAGCTGGGGAATCTGGATGTCGGGATGTGTCTTCTCGTCCCCAATCCGAATATCCACCGTTTTAAGCAGGAAGGGCTCTCCCGGAGTCACATTGAAGACCACCGTAACCCGTCTGCCTTTTTCTTTGATCTCGCCGGCGACTTTTCCCGTGAAATAGCCGTTCGACCGGAGAACCTTCTCCAACCTGTCCCGGTCTGAACCGGCTCTGATCTTGAGAAGATCAAGGGTAGGGGGGGGTCTGTCCCGCAGGGCCACCGAATCGGAAACATCCTCCAGCTGTTCCTTCAGTCCGCTGTCATCTATACCTTCGATTACTACGGAATAGGAATCGGGCCAGTTTGAAGCAGAGACGACCGGACTGAGCCACACGATTGGTAAGATTAAAAAATAGAGCGGGATTCTGCCGCGTCGCAAGGATCGGAGGTGAGTTAATCTGATGCGGTTAACCTTCATCAGCCTGTATTCACACCTGATTATAGAACTGTTCGCAATCTGAACGCTAACCCGATTTATTTCACTTTCTTTATCTCACCCATCGTCCCGGTGACTATCGCCTCAAACTCGTCAGCCTGCTTCCGTTCCGGCCCCTTACCTCGGAAGGTACGGATGACGGTATGCATCGCGCGACCTTCGACCAGATCCCCCTCCAGGTAATCCCCCCGCTCCTCGCCGTGGTAGAGGACCAGGTGGATGTCTTCGTCCCGGGTTTTTCCGTCGATCTTTACCCGGTCGAGCCGGAGGAGTGTCGGGTTGAAGGCGTTGAAGGTGTGATCGCAGACCCTTCCTTCCAGTTTCGCCATCCCCAGTTCCTCGATGGTAAAATCTCTTAAGGGGAATTCGTCCGGGTCCAGCAGCGAAAAGAACGGACAGAACATGACCGGCCGGCCGTCAACCTTTTCCCAGTAACGGATGGGCCAGAACTTGCCGAACTCGTAAACCCTTCGGTCTTCATCTCGGGCGGTCAGCTCCCGAAGGGAATTCACGACCCGGCGCACCTCCGCGATGGTTCCATGGATCACCACGTCGAGATCGTGGGGGTCATGGTAGTTGCCCAGAGAGACCGAGCCGGACATGCCGTAATGGGCCGGCGGGATCCCCAGCCGATCCGCGCTTACCTCGATCGCCCGCTTGATGCGAGAGGCACGTTCATCGCCTCCATCTCCGAGCGCGAAGATGGCGGCGAGAGAATGACGGGTCGGGAAACAGCCGACAAAAGAAGAGACCGGTATGAATACCAGATATTTTGCCCAGTACGGTCTCGGGCCGGCCAGGGTCGGATCGATCTTCAGGTATTCCTCCATCTGCAGCTTGTCGAAGAGTTCGGGCGGCTGGGTCTCCATGATTACCTTGGTGATGTTCTCGTAGGTCTGGCCGAAGATACGTTTCTTGGCGTAATCGGGGATCTCTCCCCGCTGGGGAACGAAGATGATGTGCGATACCAGGAACCTTTCCCCGGTCTTCGGATCCACCGGGTGGTAGTATCCCTGGCTGAATACAAAATTTCCGTCTTCACGGAGAAAATAGGTGGCGTCCCGAAATTCGGTGTATCCTTCGATCGGAGCGAGAAAATCAGCAAACAACTCATCCTGGCGCAGTTTATCAACCTGTTCGGTCATAACGATCTCTCCTTACGGTGTTCGGTTTCGGATTTTAACCCGGATAATCTAATCATTTTTTCCGCCCCGGGGCAAACAAAAGAACTTGGATCTATAACAGCAATTTGAAATATCTTGGTCGAGAGCAAGGTGTTGTGATAATTTGCTTCTGCCATTACTCGGACAGACTCCTATAATGGATAAAATGGCCGGATTGAATTAAGGGGGAATGATATGAAAAGAAGAGAGCTGTTTATATTGATGGTGGCGGTCTTTATCACGATGCTGGGACTGACCGTCATCGCCCCGCTCATCCCCCACTACGTAGAAAAAATGGGGATCGGGGGATTCGGGATCGGCGCCCTCTTCGGTGCCTATGCTCTCACCCGCATCATCCTGACCCCTATCATTGGTGCCCGTTCCGACCGGATGGGGAGGAAGCGGTTCATCACCGCGGGCCTCCTTCTCTATGCCGCCGTCTCCCTCCTCTATATACCCGCGTACAACATTTACCTCCTCCTCCTGGTCCGCATGCTGCACGGATTCTGCGCCACTTTGGTCATCCCGGTCGCGCTCGCTTATGCCGGGGACCTTTCCGAGGAGGGGCAGGAGGGCCGGGTGATGGCGACCATGCTGATGGTGATCTTCTTCGGCGCCGCCGCCGGACCTCTCCTCGGCGGTTTCCTCCACCATTACTTCAGCTACAACGCGGTCTTCGGGGTACTTTCGGCCCTGGGCTTCCTCGCCTTCGTCTTCGTCCAGCTCGGATTGCCGGAGACCAGGCGGGAAGGGGAACGGGAAGAAAACTTCATCTCTTTCAAAGAACTTATCCGGAAAGACATTCTCAAGGTTCTCCTGATCTGGGGAGTGAGCGCGCCGATGGGCAAGGCAATGGTAATAGCCTTCCTCCCGGTAGTGGGGATGCGGATGGGCCTGTCGCCGATCCAGGCGGGCGTCATCATCTCCGCCTTTATCTTCATTATTGCCATCCTCCAGAAGCCTATCGGCGGTTATCTCGACCGGATCACAAAATACAGGAAACTCTTCCTCCTCTTTACGGGCGCGCTCATCATCGCGGTTGGTCTTTTCTTCTTTCCCCAGTGCCACAACCTGCCGGCGCTCTTCGTGGCTGCCGTTGTAGTGGCCCTGGGATCGGCGATTGCCTATCCGGTCGGGATCGACATCGCGACCATAGTGGGAAAGCGCGGTGGGATGGGGACCACGATAGGACTTCTCAGTACTGCCTTCAATCTGGGCAATGCCGTCACCCCTCTCATTGCGGGAGCGATAATCGATCTCTTTAACCTGGGCGCGGCCTTCTATGCCATCGGGGTCCTGATCCTTACGGCCAAGGTGATATGTTACTACTTCGCCGGCCGCTGGCTGGAGGGGAAGCGGGGATATCAGAAAGCAGGTTGAGGGAAAAGCGGACTTGATTTCTTCTAACCCGGGCAGAAAAAAAGCCCCGGTTTTCATTTCGAAAACCGGGGCTTCTTTCTCTAACGAGACCCTACTGCTGTGATCGGGTCACGTTGATGGCCTGCTGGCCCTTACGACCGGGGGCGATCTCGAACTCCACTGCTTCGCCCTCATTCAGGCTCCGGAAACCATCGGTCTTGATCTCGCTGTGATGGACAAAGACATCCTCGCCGTCTTCCGGGGATATGAATCCATAGCCCTTGCGGTCGTTGAACCATTTGACTGTTCCTTTAGTCATTGTAGTCAACTCCTTTATTGAATCGGTGAACCGGGGGAATTTGTCGGAAGACCTTCTCCCGAACGAACTCA
>JAVCDH010000051.1 GCA_030765805.1 Candidatus Euphemobacter frigidus | reverse complement strand
AACAATATTGGCTTAAGAAGATGGGCATTCATGGCTATCTCAACATCTGGGTCCAAAGCGTCAAAATAGTCTCAGGCGTCAACATTTGAACGATACCAACTTTTTCAGCTCTCCCTCCTTATAATCTTGGGAAAAATATCCCCGGTTTAAAGTTTAGATTGATCGATACTCAAAAGGAACGGGATCGGAACCCTCCCAGACCACCCGGCGAAAGTGAAAGGGATCGGTATTGCCCTCCGTATTGATAAGGAGGACTTGAGAACGCGGCCCTAGATTCAGTTCCTTCTTCAACTTTCCGCATTGGGGATGCTGCATGATGAACATCAGCGCGCCCAGGGTGACCGCGCCCGACTCCCCGGAGACGATGAAGGGGTCCCCCTCCATTGGAACGCCATAGACCCTCATCCCCTTAGCCGCCACGTAATCGGGGCAGGTGATAAAATAATCGGCGCAGTCACGAAGAATCTCCCACGCGATCGGGTTAGGTTCCCCACAGGCCAGGCCCGCCATGATCGTATCAAGATTACCCCCGAAGGGATGGGGCCTGCCGTCCCCGATCCGGGCGGATTCGAAGATACCGGCCGCCCGGTCCGGCTCGGTCACAATCGAAACCGGAGCTTCCGGGCCGAAGAGGCCCCTGTAATATCCTATGGTGGCCGCCGCCAGTGATCCGACCCCGGCCTGCACGAATATGTGAGTAGGCTTGATAAAACCCTGAGCGCTCAGCTGTTCCTGAATCTCCCCGAACATGGTGGTATAACCCTGCATCACCCAGATCGGGATCTCCTCATAGCCTTCCCAGGAGGTGTCCTCTATGATCTGCCAGTCATTTTTCAGCGCGTCTTCCCTGATCCGGCGAACGGCGTCATCATAGGTGCCATCGACGACAACGACCCGGGCCCCGGAAGCCTCGATAGCGCGGATCCGGGACGGGGAGGTCTCTTGATGCACGTAGATGACCGCCGGTCTCCCGAGTCGACCGGCGGCCCAGGCGACACCGCGTCCATGGTTGCCGTCGGTCGCGGCGGCGAAGGTAAGATCTCCCAGCTTCCGGGCCGTCCCGGGTGACGTTAACTCTGAAAAAGGGAGATCCTCCCCCTCAATGCCCAGCCGCTGTTTGAGATAATTGTAGATCGCGAAGGTCCCTCCCAGGACCTTAAATGAATTGAGAGTCAATCGCTGGGACTCGTCCTTAACCCAGATGTTCCCCAGCCCCAGCAGGGCCGAGAGTCTATCCAGCCCTTTCAAGGGGCTCATCCGGTAACCCAGGAGCTGCCGGTGGAGCTCCCTGGTCCGGCGGGAGATACCCGGAGGAATAATCTCCCCTACTTTCTCCCGGGAGCAAGAGGCCGGACCCCGGGTATTTTTCAGCCATTCGACCGGTTTTTCCGCTTTCATCTTATCGCTCTCTCAGGAGCAGATCGGCGCTTGCGGCGCGATATAGAGAATATAGTACAGGGTTAAAGAGACTTTAAGTTTTTATATTATACATTAGATTATACAGATAACCAAGAAATATTTCTTGGTTATTTCTCTTGCGCGGCTCTATAATTAAGTTTTCAAAGAAAAATCTTAAGCGGGGGAAAAGATGACTGATATAGATACCAAGACACTGGAAGAAGAACTGGATCAATTCCGTCAGGAGAAGGAGAAGATCCGTCAACTGGTCGGTAAGATCGGAGGAAAGCAACTCGCCAAACGCGATAAAATTATCAACGCCACTTTCATCGTCATGATTGCCATCATCTTTTTGTTGGACATACTCAGACATGCGACCGGGGCCCCTATTCCACTTCCTCCTCTGCTCCTGGTAGACCTGGGGGTGTTGATGATCTCGATGAAAATTATCTGGATGATCCATAAACAGAGCAAGGTCGAACATTTTCAGTTCTGGATTCTCTCGGCGATGGAATGGAGATTAAACGAGATCTTCACTGAACTGAAGGAACTACATAAAAAGCACTGAATCGGCAGCGGAAGAAACTATCCGCCCCGGACCGGCATGCTTTCGGGAATGGCCAGATAATACCTCCCCTCCTCCTCTCTCCCCCACTTGATACAGCCGTTCCCGTAGATCCGGCATTTTCTTTCCAGTTCCGCCACCGCCAGATCTCTCTGCTCCCCGGTTAATATCTCTTTCTTTAATAGATTGATGATCGACCGGATCCGGAACCTGTCCATCCCGATCCGATAGATCGCGGAGACCTGGTCCTCCCTCCCCCCCTCCTTGAAGGTCAACGGCTCATCGACCAGCAGGAAGGGATGGCGGACGGAGGCCCGGAGCCAGAAGTCGTAATCTTCGCAACAGGGGAGAGCCTCATCAAAGAAGCCGATCCGCTCGAATAACTCCCGTCGAACCATTACCGTGGACATGCTCACCATGCACATGGAAAGTGATCTTTCAAATATTTCCCCCCGGAGCTTTTCATGTTTCTTCTTTTGATTTAAAACCTCTCCGTTTCTATACCAGATTTCCTGGGTATGGGAGATGAGATAACGGGGTCCATCTTCCATCGCCTCAACCTGCCGCCGCAACTTATCCCTGTGCCACCGGTCATCAGAGTCGAGAAACGCGATCAGGGGCGCCCGGGTGGCTTCAATCCCCCGGTTCCGGGCGGAGGACGCTCCCTGATTATCCTGCCTGATATAAATAACCCTGTCTCCGAAACTCCCTGCCAGAGCGCCGGTATCGTCGGTAGATCCGTCATCCACCACGATCAGGATGAAATCGCGGAAGGTCTGGGAGAGGACTGATTCGATGGCATTGCCCAGCAGAGCACTCCGATTATAGGTCGGTATTATCACGCTGACTGCGTTGCTGATCTTCATTACTTGGCTGCTTTTAACTTGTGCTTGCATCCCGATTTATCGGGGCTGCTTCGGAATTGCAATATATTTCATAGTGCAGGGCTTCAGCCCTGCCCAACGAAGGTAGGACTAAAGTCCTGCACTACAAGATTGCGGCGGTTGCGCCAACTCGTTATCTCTGAATCTCAATCATTATGGCTAAATCAAAACGGGAACGGGAGTTTTAACTCTCTCCACAGGGATCGTTCCTCCATGCAGAGATAGAGAGGGAGCGCGCGGTGGTGCTTTTCAAGTTCATCGATCAGAAAGCGATAGATCCGGGAGCGGATGGGGGCCGGATAACGCAGTTTGTTGTCATACCCCAGGACCATTTCCGCGTCGAGAATTTGATTCGCGGGGAAACGGGATTCAATTATCTTCTTCAACGAGGGCTTGAACCGCAGCGTCCCCAGGCTGATCCAGGCGATCCGCTCCGGGTCGATCAGGCTGAACAAGCTCTCGATCACTCCCCGGTACTCATCCTCCCAGCCGCGGAAATAAAAGACCGGATCAAAGTGGAAAGCCAATCCGTACCCGGCTTCCGCGACCCGGCGGGCGGCGTCAAGCCGCTCGGAGAGGTTCGCGGTATATAATTCATTATCGTCGATTATCTTTTGAGGATTCAGCGACCAGGCGATAACGATCTTCCCGGCCGGATCTAACCTGAGAAGATTTTCGATATTCGCGCTCTTGGTCTTGAACTCGAAGATAACCCCGTCCTGCCGGCTGAAAAATTCCACCAGGGGGATGGAATAACCGGTCAGGTCATCCAGCATCAGAGAGTCGGAGAACTCCCCGGTCCCCAGGCGGAGGAAGGGGCCTCTCTGGAAACTCCGGCTGGAGGGCAGATTCCGGTATGAGGCGAACCGTTCCAGGAATTTCTCGATGTTGGCGGGGAAGATAATCCCGGGTACGTTGGCGTACTCCTGGAGATAGCAATAAGCGCATTCATAGATACAGCCGAAGCTCAGGTTAAAGATATGATAACCGCAGGGGACGGCCCGGGGCGTACAGGGACATCGTTTAAAAAAGTCAAACTCTTCACTGACAATAAAGGCCGTCTCGGTTCGCTTATTATACTCGGGGATACCGCCATATTTACGGCCGGCCAAGAAATGCTTGAGAGTCGGTATCTCAGAGTACTCCGCCCGGGGGAAGGCGGCTCTGAAGGCGCCGGCCAGGTCGGAGTTCCGGGCCGACTCCTCAACAAATATTCTCCGGGGCCGAAAGGGCCCGGGGCGGGGTTGAAGACAGTTCTCAAGATCCAGCGAGAACCCGGGGAGGTAGGAACGTAACGAACCGGAACCCGCGCTGGACTCGGGGAATCGTCTCTTCAGAAGATACTCTTTCAGCCTACCGAAAGCTAACGGGCAATCCGCCGGCAGAACAGCTTCGGAGGGGATATCTTCCCTTTTGGAGATCTCGTAGATGAGCCGTACGATCTCCCGATTTTTATTCACACCGAACCGGGGGAACTTCTCTCCGATCAGATTCTCGGCGCGCTTCAGACGTTCCGTTTCTCTTTTATAAACTCGCATATAATGTGAGATGCCTGCCGGATCGATAAACTAAGCTGGTTCTTCTCTAGATCGGCGTAAAAGGGCTTCTCTTCTACCAGATCGGTAATCACCAGAAGGGCGGCCGCCTTTCTTCCGATCCGGGCGGCGGCGGCGAAGAAAGCGGCACACTCCAGGTCCACTACCCGGATCCCCTGTGAAAGCCAACCATCCTTCTTCCCCTCTTGAAGTTTCAATGAACCGACGCTGAGGCCGACAGCATCCTTGACGACGCCCCGGCCGGCCGCGCTGAGAAGAGATTGACGAAACCGGGGATCGGGAAAAACCGGTATCCGGGGAGAGGGAGCGCCGGTCAAAAGGCCGGTAAAACTCTCCTGAGCATAACAACGGGAAGGGCTGACCAGGGTTCCGATCTTTAATCCGCCGGCGGAACTGAGAAGACCGCAGGTGCCGAAGAGAACAATATTCCGGCACGGGGTGGCGTCAAGGTAGAGCACCGCGTCTCCCGTAAAAGCGGGCCCCATCCTGGTATGGAGGACGGTGCAGAAAGAGCTGTTGCCGGCGCCGTACAATCGGCCGCGGGTGAGTCTCTTTATTCCGAAGTCTTCCAAGACCCCTTTTACGATAAACGGCATAACAACGCAGGTCCGCCGCACTTCGGCCGCTTTTAGACCGAATAACGTTTTAAAAAGATCCAACGATCAACCCCTTTTTTATTTAAAAGAAAACACCTGTTTTATCGTATCACAAGATAATTGCCGGGGCCACAAATATCACTTCCAACAACCCATTAAGGCTCGACTCGGTTGAGACTATATTGTAGAATTAATTTTATATGCGGAATCATTGGCATACATTCCAGGCGGTTCTCAGGAAGGTCGGCTCCCTGTTATTTGTTCTGGGAGGATTTCTCCTCCTGCCGATTGCCGTCGTCTTCATCTACGGAGAATACAGGAGCAGCCTCCTCACTCTCGCGGCCTTTGCCGGGCCCGGCACACTCTCAATACTGCTCGGGGCCATCTCCCGCAGATATCTTCCCCGCCGAGAACTCAGTAAAATCCAGGCTCTGCTGGTCTGCAGCCTGGGATGGATCGCTTACTCCATTATCGGCGCGCTCCCGTTCCTGATCACGCTTAAAGTTAGTTATCTCAACGCCGTCTTTGAGACCATGAGCGGTTTTACCACTACCGGAATTACCATCTTCTCCGGCCTGGATGGGATGCCGAAGAGCATTCTCTTCTGGAGAAGCCTGACCCAATGGGTCGGGGGGTTGGGGATACTCACCTTCTTTCTGGCCGTTAGCTTTCAGGGCGAGAGCGGCTACCGGCTCTTCGGGGCGGAGAGCCATAAGATCGAATACAAGCGGCCGGTCCCGGGATTGGCCAACACCTTAAAGATACTCTGGGGGATATATCTCCTCTTCTCGTCTCTCATCTGCCTGGGACTGATTATCTTTGGAATGCCCATCTTCGACAGTGTCTGTCAGACCTTCACTCTCCTCTCAACCGGTGGCTTCTCTCCCCATGATGCCAGCATCGGCTACTATCAACAGGCCGGATTCCCTCATTTTATCGCCATCGAATATCTTATCATACTGGGGATGATCCTGGGCGGAACCAACTTCCTCATTCACTATCGCTTCTTGCGGGGGAAGATAAGCTCGCTCTTCGATAACACGGAGATGCGCTACTGGCTGGGGTTTATCGTTCTCTTTATCGTTATCATCCTGGCCGAACGGGGGATGCGAGGGGGGGCTGATTTCTGGGATAAGTTTGAGACAAATGTCCGGGCGGTAGCTTTTCAGGTCATCTCCATCATCACCACCACCGGTTTTGCCACCCGGAATATCGCCGGTCCCTTTTTCGGGCCGGTGGCCCGGCAATTATTTCTGGTCATGATGGTGATCGGCGCTTGTGTCGGTTCAACCGGCGGCGGTTTCAAAGTGCTGAGAACGGCGATTATGATCAAAGCGGTGCGGCGGGAGGTATTCCGCTTCCGGGCTCCCCGGAATGCCGTCTCCAGCATTATCATCGACGGAAAACCGGTCTCTACTGATGAGATCCGCCGGGTCAGCGCTTTATTCTTCACCTGGATCGGACTGCTGGCGGTGGGAGGGATTATCACGGCCGCCTTCTCGGGGCTTTCCGGGCTCCCCGCCCTCTCCGGCATGTTCAGCGCCCTGGGTAATATCGGCCCCTGTTATATCCCGGCGGCCGAGATACCCCAGCTTCATCCGATGATCAAGATAACTTATATCTTCGGCATGCTGGCCGGCCGTCTTGAGATCTTACCGGTCCTGCTTCTTTTCAGTCGCCGCGCCTGGCGGTCATGACAACTTGCGTGTTTCGCTAATATTCTGATATTATTGCAGCAAGCTATAACCAGGGATACTGAGGAGATAATTTATGTACGTAATTATCGCCGGCGCCGGCCTGATCGGCTATGAAACAACCATCGTATTAACCAGAAACAAGCATGACGTGGTTGTTATCGATGTTAAGCGAGAGGTCTGTGATAAAGTACACGCCGAGACCGGGGCGATAGCGGTCAACGGGAACGCGACCGATATCAGGGTCCTGAGCGAAGCCGGCGGAGCGAAAGCGGATGTTATTATCTGCGCGATGCATAATGACGCCGACAACCCGCCTGCGCTCTCCTGGCAAAGAGCCTGGGAGTTCCCCGGATTATCGCGCGGCTGATGGATCCCCGTTATGAGCAGGCCTACAAACTGGCCGGGGTGACCTCGGTGGTCAGGATGGCCGATCTTCTCCTGAACCAGATCATCATGGAAGTGGAACAGCCCCGGGTCCGGAAGATCATGGTTCTGGGAGGGGGGAAGGCCCAGATTTACGCGGTCAAGATCCCTGATCAGGCCCGGAGCATCGGGATGGCTATCCGGGATATTACCCGGGAGAAAAAATTTCCGAAAGAGTGCGTCTTCACGGGGGTCTACCGGGAAGAAGAAGGTGAATTCCTCTTCCCCCGGGGTAATTACATTATCCGGGGAGGAGATACCGTATCTCTGGTTTCAACCAGTCAGTATATCAAACCGGCTACCGATTTCCTGACCAGGATATAACTTGATCCTATAGGAAATTGTAATTTTTGACAGGATTTACAAGATAAAACAGGATAAAACTAAAAAATCCTTGTTAATCCTGTTATCCTGTCTGAAAAAGTCCCCCGCCAAGGTGGGGTTAAGTTCCCATGAAGATAACGATCGCTCAACTCAATCCAACCGTGGGAGATATCACCGGGAATCTTGATAAGGTCAAGGCCGCCCTCGGAGGGACGCAACCGGATACCGACCTGATCGTCTTTCCGGAACTTTTCCTGACCGGTTGCCATCCCCGTGACCTCCTGGAGAAGCCGTGGTTTATCGAGAAGACTCAGGAAGCCCTCCGGGCCGTCATCGACTTATCAACCGGCTACCCGGAGACCGGGATCCTTCTGGGCATCCCCGTCCCGACCGGGTTGAAGACCGGCAAGGGACTCTCCAACTCGGCGGTACTGATCTACCGGGGAGATATCCTCCTGGAACAGCCAAAATCGCTGCTTTTTCTCTATGACGTCTCCGATGAAGCCAGGTATTTCGCCCCCCCCGGAGAGATAAAAACCATCGCCTTCAAAGATGAGGTCCTGGGGATCTCGATCTCCGAGGATGCCTGGAACGTCCCGGGACTCTGGGAACAGAGATTCTATCCGGTTGATCCCCTCGCAATCCTGGCTGAAAAAGGAGCGAGTATCTTCATTAACATCGCCGCTTCCCCTTTTACAACCGGGATCGATCAGACCCGCTTCCGGGTCATGCGGCGTCAGGCCCGGGAAAAACATCTCCCCCTTCTCTTCGTCAACATGGTCGGGGGAAACGACGAACTGATCTTCGATGGGGGGAGTTTCTTCCTCGACCGCGCGGGAAAAGCGGTGACCATCCTTCCCGCGTTTGAAGAGGCGTTGGTAACAATCGACACGACTCTCCCCGGCTCCGAGGATCGCTTCACCTCCCGCGATAAGATAGAGGCCGTGCATGACGCGCTTCTGCTGGGGATCCGGGACTACATAACAAAGTGCGGCTTCTTCCAGACAGTAATCGGTCTCTCCGGGGGGATCGACTCCGCGGTGACCTGCTCCCTGGCTCAACGGGCGATCGGAAGCGATAATATATTCGGCCTATCGATGCCGTCTCCGTACACATCACCCGAGAGTGAATCACTGGCGCGACAGCTCTCCGACAATCTCGGCATTACTTTAACCACCATCCCCATCTCTTCCATATATCAGGCTTACCTCCGGAGTCTGGAAGAATATCTTCCCGAAGATAACGCCGCGGCGAGTGTGTCCCGGGAGAACATCCAGGCCCGGATCAGGGGCAACATCCTGATGGCCTTCTCCAACCGGTTCGGCTCTCTCGTCCTCTCCACCGGCAATAAGAGCGAAACGGCTACCGGATACTGCACTCTCTACGGCGACCTGACCGGAGGTCTGGCCGTCCTCTCCGATGTTCCCAAGACCATGGTCTATGAACTGGCCGCTTATATCAATCGGGAGGTAGAGATTATCCCGCGGGGAATTATTGAACGGGCGCCTTCGGCGGAACTTAAACCGGATCAGACGGATCAGGATACTCTGCCTCCATATCCACTCCTCGACCGGATTCTCTATTATTATATTGAAGAAGGGCGGTCCGGCGCCGAGATCGCGAGATTCGGGATCGATCCCGAGATGGTGGAATGGGTGATCGAGGCGGTAAATAAAAATGAGTACAAGAGACGCCAAGCTCCTCCCGGCCTCAAAGTTACCGGCAAAGCGTTCGGAGCGGGACGGAGAATGCCGATCGCGGCAAAGTATTAATTAGGGCCTGTAAGGAAAGGGAGGTGATGCAATATGACAATAGCAAAAACAGCAGAAGCGGTGTAGGTTAACCCAATAACCTGGTGTTATAACTAAAAATGGAGGCAGGCCCCATGGAAAAGAAGTTCTTAGTAGTATCAGGATTTATTGCGGGAATTATGGTAGGCAAAAACTGGCCTAAGATTAGAATATTCCTTGCAAACTCATTTAAAGCTATTCGGGAGGGTTTTGAAAAAGCTAAAGCCGCCCCACGAACATCGAAGTAATCAGCCAATGATTCCGCTGATTTCTTCTGTAAGTATCTTTACCGTCCTATTACGGAATGGAAAGAGCATCGGCCTTAATAATAGTGGAACATCTATATAGACAGTGCAGCTTTTACGAGTAAAAACCGCTTCCCATTTAAGCATAGCTGTTGCAACCACAAGTTTATCACTGTTCTCTTTATCACTGTTTTCCCAATGGTAGTTAATTTTCCAGGTTTTGCCATCATCCCTTTTTAGTTTTTTTAGCTTGGACTCAATCCTTTTTTTAGTTGTTCTATTTAGCGGTGTCTTCAACCTTTTGGCCAACAGCTTTTCTTTCATGTACCCATCCCTTGATTATCATTGGTATCATATTCTATAGCGCTGTAAAGCGGTAACATTCCATTCATCGTTGCTGCAAAATTAAAGAAGTTGTTTAATATTAACGATGTGGGAAGCCCAACCAAGCCCAGCATTGCTCCGGCAATGCAAATAGTGTTGGGAACAACTATCAGTCCAAAGCTACGCTGTATATTAGATTTTAAGCCGTGGGCGATTGTAAATAACGTATCAAACTTTTCCAGACTATCTTCCATAAAAACGATATCGGCAACATCTGTAGCTATATCAGTGGCTCCCATCATAGATATAGACACATCGGCCCTCGAAAGGGCGACTGAATCGTTGATTCCATCTCCTACCATTGCCACCTTTTTCCCTTCACGTTGCAGCACCTTGACATAGTTCGCCTTTTCCTGAGGCAGAACTTCTGAGTAATATTGTTCAATCCCCAGCCTTTGTGCAATATCTCTTGTGGGCCCTTCATGATCACCCGATATAAGGATAATATCTTCTATCCCCCTTTTCTTTAACCCCTGAATTACGTCGTAAGCCTCAGGCCGGTGGCTTGACTTAAGTTTAATAGCACCGGCTAAGGAATTATTTATAGCAACAAGAATTGCCGAGCTTCCACCCCGGTTAATTTCCTTAAGTCTTTTTTGAATTTCGCGGGGAATGGATATTCTTTCCCTCTCCATGTATCTAATGCTACCGACCTTAACAAGATTTTCGTTGAGCATAACCTCAATTCCAAAACCGACATGATATTTGGATTCATCACGCTTGGGAAGTCGGAGCTTAAGTTCCTGCGCCCTTTTTGTAACCGCCTTGGCAATAGGATGGGAAAAACGCTGCTCGGCCGCAGCCGTATAGGCCAATAATTGTTCTGGGTCAAACCTGCCACTGCAACAGACAATTTCACTCACCTCCGGCACCTCGTGAGTGAGCGTTCCGGTCTTATCAAATAAAAATGAATTTATCTTTAGCAACTCCTCTAGGGCAGCGCCGTTCTTGACAATGATTCCCTCCTTTGCCGCCCGGGCCAGAGAAGAAAGCACAGCCATCGGGGCTGCCACTCTGATACCTGTTCCGTAATCAGCATTAATAATCGCCAGTGCCGCGCTGGGGCCTGCCGTAGCATATCCCAATCCTCCCAGACTTAGCGTCGGGAGTACCATTTTATCAGCCAGCCTTTCACCCGCTGAATGAAGCCTTGTCTTATATCTTGCCGATTCGTCTAAAATTCTCAATATCTTTGCTGATTCCGTGTTCTCAGATGTAGTGGTAACTTTTACATATACTTTCCCTCCCAGAATGACAGTTGAGGCATATACCTTATCTCCGGGCATTTTTTCAACAGGGGCTGATTCACCGGTTAGGGAATGCTGGTCAACCATTGCCTCCCCATATTTTACTTCGCCATCAATAGGAATATGTTCTCCTGTGTGCACTACTATTGTATCACCGGGAACTAACTGTTCTAACGGAACCTGTTCTTCCTTTTTACCCTTAACTAAATAGGCGAATCTTGCCTGCTTGCCCAAAAGCTGTCCTATAAGTTTCTTTGATTCGTCGGAGGTCTTATCCAGAAGCTTGTCTGCTACATCCAGGATCCAGACCATGAATGCAGCCGCGACAACCTGATTCATACCCAGGCAGAAAAGGATCACGGTAGTATCGAGAACGTCTACTTTCAGCTTCTTGTGTTTCTTGACGTCCCGCCAGGCTTTTTTGAATATGGGGGCGGCTGTATACAAAATCAATCCAATATTTAAAGGTATCATCCATGGAAAAAAGAAAGAACCTGCAGCGCTAGCGCCAAGCGAAAGAGTGGAGAGAGGAAGGGCCGGCAGGTTTTCTTGTTGAACATCGGCCTTCTTAAATGACACCGATTCCAAGGACTGCTCCA
>JAVCDH010000044.1 GCA_030765805.1 Candidatus Euphemobacter frigidus | reverse complement strand
CACTAAACAAGATTTTATGAAGGATCGGGAGAAGGCCTACCGGGATAAAGTAATCGGTTCTCAATTCATTGAATTCTTGCGGAAAAGATTAATTCTACTGAGAGAGATCCTGGCCCACGACGGATCAATTTATGTCCATCTGGATTGGAAGAAAGGCCATTATATCAAAGCAATAATGGATGAAGTTTTTGGGGAGCATAATTTTTTAAATCACATAGCATGGTGTTATAAAGAAAGAGAGATAGCAAAAAGGCAGTATAACCAAAAGCAAGATTATATTCTATTTTATTCAAAAAATAAAACATCTGAATATACCTTTAATTATCAGGATATTACACTTGAATATTCAATTGGTACATTTGGGAAATATACTTTAGTTGATGAAAAGAATAGAAAGTTTCAAATACGTGGCAAAGGTGGTGATTTTACAGGCAAACAAGGGTTATCTCTTGAAATAGAAAAGGAATATCCGGAATTAGTTTATAGAGATTATTTAGATGAGAAACTTGGAATCTTACCCCGAGATTGGTGGGCAGACATTTCATTTGTAAATAGATCAGGGACTGAAAGAAGGGTTACTAATGCTTATCCCACTCAAAAGCCCGAGCAACTATTAGAACGTATAATAAAAGCTTCATCGAAAGAGAACAACATCGTTCTCGATGCCTTCGCCGGTTCAGGCACAACACTCGCTGTCGCCGAAAAATTAGGTCGTCGCTGGATCGGTATGGATTGCGGCAAGCTCGCGATTTATACGGTTCAGAAAAGGATGCTGGATCTGACCTCTCAGGTCGGTTCTCTCTCCCCGGATTCCCGCCGGGAACATGAGCGGGTTTCCGACTTCAGCGAACATTCCAAAGCCCCTTCACAGGGTCTTTTTATGACTTATGAAAAGGCCCGGAAAGGCGAACTGGATATCACGGCTTCCTTTCTAAAAGATTTTTCCGAATTCATTAATAAACATGTCAAGCAGAGTAAAGACCGACAATTTTCGCTGGTCTGTCCCCGGGAAAAATTTAAGGTCCGGGATCTGAAGTTGATCGAGAAACCAGAAAAATACCAAGCGGGAGAATATATCGTTCCCATCAACGGAATTACTTTTCTCATCTCTACTATTCAGCCGAAGAAGAAGAAAGATAAACCAAAGCATCTCAAAGCCGGATCCTTCGTTCTTTTCAATGCCGGTGTTTACGACAATGATAAAATCAAGGAGATGCGATGGGAAGAGTATAAGCCATTCGTAATGAAGCTCTTTGAAATGAGAGCGGCTCCTCACAAGATACATGCCTTCGAAGCGGACGGGTATATTGGAACCGACTCGGCCTGCGTCTGGAACTACCCGGACAGCAAGAAGCTGGTCATTGATGAGGAATATGTCCGGAGCCTGCACAAGGCTTTAGGCGGCAAAGCGGGAGATCGTTTTTATATTATCGCGCCGGTTGTCTCAATGGGTTTCATGATGGACGAGATCCCGCTGGATGAAACCACTTATGTGTTTCTCAAGGTCCCGATCTCCATTCTTTTGCGCCTGCTGAACACCGATGAGGCGGGCGCGATCAAGCAGCCGGTCAGCGAAAATAATGTCAATGAGGTAATCGATGCGGTTGGGTTCGATTTTATCTCCCAGCCGATCGTCAAAACTACCTGCTGCCGTTTGCGGCCGGTTAAGGTGGATCTGCTCAATCGCGATCAGAAGGATTATGTTATCCGGTTAAAGGAATTCAGGACTAATACGCTTTCAACCGATCCGGAAGATTTCGAGAACTTCGAAACGCTTTCGATGGTTCTAATTGATACCGACTTCCGAGGAGATATTTTCCGGCTTTCAAAGGCTTACTGGGCGGAAGATTTAATCAGGGTGGAATTTAATCGGTTGAAAGCGCGTGATAACAAGGTTGTCGCCGAGGAGATTAAAGCTTGCAAATATTTAGATGTGAGGATACCCGAAACGGAATTCGTCGGTAAAAAAATTATGGCAATTTTTATGGATAAATATGGCAACGAGAAGAAGAAAGTCTTCACTAAATCTGATTTCAGATGAGTACGATCTTTCGGAACAAAGATTTTATTCTGCAAATTTTTGATGATTCGAAAAAATGCCGAGATATTGTCAACAAGTATTCGGCATTTCTGGAGTGTCTCTGTCCCGAGCAATATGCTTTCCAGAGGGAGGCGATTAAAATAGCCATTGAATTTTTCGTCTCCGAAAAGTATCGGAATACCGAAGAACTGGCACGAGAAAATTATGAATTCAATAAAAAAATCCATGCCCGGTTCGAACATGTAAGTGATTATCTCATCCGATTCCCGTTGAAGGATAAGAAATCCGTCAGTGTGGATCTGGCTACCGGCACCGGAAAGAGCTGGGTTATTTATGGTATCGCTCAGATCATGCTGGCGGAAGGGCTGGTTGATAAAGTTCTGATATTATGCCCCTCTCTTACCATTGAAGAGGGGTTGAAGGATAAGTTTAACCGGCTCAGCGGAGACGCCAACCTGCAAAAGATCCTTCAGGAGTTGGGCGCTGCTTATCCCAACCCCGCGATTAAGAGCGCTAATGATCCGATATTGGCTGGTGATATCTGCGTTGAAAATATTCACGCCGTCTATGAGCGGACCGGGTCATCTATTCTGGACAGTTTTCGGGGAAAGGGGCGGAGGACACTGGTTATCAACGATGAGGCTCATCATATCTTCAGTAAGGTCGATCAAGCCGTGAAGAGATGGCTGGGATTTCTTCAGGATAATAGATTCGATTTTCATTATATCGCCAACGTATCGGGGACCCCCTATATCGGCAACGATTACTTTCTTGACGTAATATACCGGTACAGCCTCAAACAGGCGATTGAAGATCGAGTAGTAAAAAAAATTGACTATAAAATCGAAGAGGAGTCACATCGAAAGAAGGGTTTTTATGAGACCTGGCATAATCATCAATTAAATAAAGAAAAATATGCCGGTATCTTGAAACCACTCACCATCATTGTGACAGAGAAGATTGTCTCATGTGTGAAAGTCTGGAAGGATTTCGTTGAATTCCTCGCCGAGAAGGAAAAACTAACTCCTGAAGAAGCCGCTCGGAAGGTTATCTGGGTAGTTTCGGGGATACCGGCGGGCAGAGATGGGAAGATAATTAAATCCATTATTTCTCATCCCGAGAAAGCGCGAAAAGCGAACTTGCAAAGCCTTAAAACGGTCGACGACGAAGAAAATCCGGTAGAGTGGATCATCTCAGTGAGCATGTTGACCGAAGGATGGGATGTGAAGAACATTTTTCAGATTGTTCCTCACGAAAACCGTGCTTTTAACTCCAAACTATTAATCGCCCAGGTGCTTGGCCGGGGTTTGCGCATACCGGAAGGAATCGAAGATCCGGTATTAGTCAAGATCAATAACCATACCCGCTGGACGCCGCAGATCGCGAATTTATACAAGGATGTTTTGGAGATAGAAAATACATTCTCCTGGGGCTTCTTTGATCAACAGAAAAAATACTGTTTCCCTCTTTATAAGCTGACCTATGAATCGGTCCGGCAGACAGTTGAAGTAAAGAAAAAACCCGCTAAACATCCTTCAGCCGTATCGTATGTCCCCCAATCAAAAGAATGGTATGAAACCAGCCGCTACTCGGAATCCGGCACGGTAACTACGATTATTGAAAATAATGAGATCATCTCCATAAAAAGCGCGGTCCGCCAGATGAAGATTTTCCTCAAGGAAAAAGATGAAAAGCTGGCGAGAGAATGGACCGGTAAGAGGCTTGAAAAATTTATCCGGGACAATCTTAAGAAAACAGGATACGATACTGAATTTATCAGCCGTGAGAACCTCACTCTGACTCAAATGGCGTTTGGGCCGATGTTTCGGAGAGTCGATGAAGAAAATCCGCGTTTGACCATGAAACCGCGGAATTATTTTCAGGTAGATATGCGGAAGATATCCCGACAGTCCTTCAATGAAAGTGCGTTGAAGAAATACGGATATATCTTTTTTTCAGGACAATCAATAGACGGATTTATCGGGGAAGAGAAGAGGAGGCTGTCAAAGTACCTTGATCTCAGAGATAACTATGAGCAATTGCGGGAAGATAGACTGCTCTTTGGCGATTCGGAAGAAGAGATCAAGTTCTTAAAGGAGAATTTTTATCCGGTTGAAAGTAAGAATTTTAAAACGCCATGGAATATTCATTTTGTCCGATATGAACCGGAAAGGAAATTTTCTCGAAGTCTGTTTGATTACACGGAACTGTTCGATTCAATTGTTAAGGCACCGGATAAGGGTTTTTATTCATTCCCATATTCGTATAAACCGTCAGAAATAGGAAAAAGTCATCCAATCCACGAAAATTTTAATCCCGATTTCTTTTTAAGACGTGCCGGAAAAAAGGAAATATTGGTAGTCGAGATCAAAGATGATGCTGATGATTCGAAGAAAAATCGCGCGAAAAATCGTGCTGGTAAAGAACATTTCATAAAATTAAATGCTCAATTGGAGAAAGCGGGCATACAATGGAGATATTACTTCTACTTCTTGTCGCCGGAAGATTATACTGAATTTTTCGCGGCAGTCAGAGAAGATCGCTATTCAGAATGGAAGTCACGGTTGATGCAATCCCTGGAATCATAGTAAAAATATAACTCGGGTATTCTATAAGCAATGAGCCACATAATTAAAAGATTCGAATCTATGTCCAAGAACGATCTTACAAAGTATCTTCGTCGGGTTGCGCATGTACTATCGGAGTCGAATCAACATATTATAGCGCGGATATTTTATGATTCAATAAAGCTGGCTTATTATAGGGTAAAGAGAAAAACTGAGAGGTCTTAATCACATTACACTGGAGAGATAATCCTAAAGGAGCGAGAAGTCGCAAAAATTTTAAGGCTCATACATTATTTACATGTAAATAATCGAGTTTATACCGCGAGCCATGAACTCATCCAGTGTTTCGGAAAATACTTTGAAAACGAATCTCCGGCTGTAAAATTTTTTGAGAGATATGTTGAAGGAACAATTCAAGATAAATTTGGAAGAAGCATTTTAATAGATTTAGATGAAGGGCTCCGGTTCATGTATAAAGACCCGGATACCCAGAGGCACATGGTTTCGCCGGAAAATTATGTTCCCTCAAGGGGAAAGAGGTTACCCTGGATTAAACACACAATAACAAAAACCAAAAACATCTATCGAAGAATAGATAAGAAGCAAGAAGAATTGCTGTATGTTAATCAATATGAAATTGAACTTAAAGGACAGGAGAACGTTAGGTGTTACTGGTTGGTGGTAGCGAAGAAAAATAAAAAAGACAAAATGGGGCCGTATAGATTTAAAACGGCATGGCCGGTTCACCAACAAAGATATAACCGACTTCTGAAAATAATAGAGGGATTTGATCCGGCGGAGAGATGAGTAGACAAAAAAGAAGCCGAGGCAGATACCGGTATATGCTCATAAGCACCAATCCCCTCGGCTGGACTTGGTGAATAAACCATATACCTACACTTGTAATACCATAATCCAATACAATAATGAGTTTGTCAATAGAATTTATGAGTTTATTTTGGAGGTTACGAAAATGTTACGTTATTTAACAGCGGGAGAGTCGCATGGGCGGGGACTGCTGGCAATACTTGACGGCTTACCGGCCGGCTTGAAGGTTGATGAAGAGTTTATCAACGAGGAGTTGAAGGCTCGGCAGGCCGGTTACGGCCGGGGTGGCCGGATGGAGATTGAGTCCGACCGGGTGGAGATCTGGGCCGGGACCCGGGGCCGGGTTACACTCGGTTCACCCCTCGCGATTTTGATCAGGAACAAGGACTTCAAGATCGAAGAACTGCCCCCGGTGACCGCGCCCCGTCCCGGTCATGCCGATCTGGCCGGGGCCCAAAAATACGGACACCGGGATATTCGCAATGTTCTGGAACGGGCCAGCGCCCGAGAGACCGCCGCCCGGGTGGCTCTGGGGGCGATTGCTCAACTGTTCCTGAAAGAGTTTGCGGTCCGGGTGGAGAGCTGGATCGTATCCCTGGGTGACGTCTCGATCGGGGAGGTCGGAGAAGACGAGCAAGCGGCGAATCTGTCGTCCTCTCTTCTCAACTGCCCCGACCCGGTGGCAGAGAAGAAGATGATCGAGATTATCGACCGGGCCCGGGAGAACGGCGATACCTTGGGCGGTATCTTTCGGGTGGAGGCGGCCGGCGTTCCACCCGGCCTGGGAAGCTATTCCCAGGGAGAGAGCCGCCTGGACGCGCGGTTGGCCTCCGCCCTGATGAGCATCCCGGCGATTAAAGGAGTGGAGATCGGGCTGGGTTATGAATCGGCCCGGCTGCCGGGCTCGAAAGTCCATGATGAGATTATCCGGGCCGGGGGCACGGTCCGCCGGCTGAACAATCGGGCCGGGGGTATTGAAGGGGGGTTGAGCAACGGTGAGAGGATAGTCATCCGGGGCGCCATGAAGCCGATCCCCACCCTGGGGCGGCCTTTGATGACGGTGGATCTGGAGACCGGAGAACCTGTTTCCGCGGCCCGGGAACGGGCCGATGTCTGCGCGCTCCCGGCCGCGTCGGTGGTGGGGAGAGCGATGGTGGCACTGGAGCTGGCCCGGGCTTTCCTGGAGAAGTTCGGTGGTGATAGCCTCACGGAGATCAAGAGAAACTACTCCGGTTACATGAAATCCCTTAAACGTTTTTAACCATGGGAACAGAAAAAAATATTGTCCTGTTCGGCTTCATGGGAACGGGTAAATCCGCCATTGCGCGTCTCCTGGGAGAACGGTTGGATCGGCCGGTTGTGGAGATGGACGAGGTCATCGAGGAGCAAGAAGGGATGACGATCAGCCGCCTCTTCATGGAGAAAGGGGAGGCGTATTTCCGTAATCGGGAACGGGAACTGGTCGGGGAGTTGTCTCAAGCCGGGGGAAAGATCATTGCCACCGGTGGCGGGGTTATCCTGAATCCGGATAACATCCGGGAGCTGAAAAGAAACGGAGTCTTAATATGTCTTACCGCCAGCCCGGAGGTGATTCTTAAGAGAGTGAGAGATGAGGTCCACCGGCCCCTCCTTGAGGGCGGCGACCGGCTGGAGATGATCAGGAAGATTCTGGAAGAACGGCGTCTTTTATACGATCGGATAGATCATCAGATCGACACATCTGATATGACAGTTGAGCAGGTCGTGGAAGAAATATTTACGATGGCAAATTGACGGTGTGGGTTGACCGATAAAGGGAATGCCCCCTGTTTGATGATAAAGAAATACTACCTTTTATTCTTTTCCGTCTTCGTCGTCGGTTTTACCTCACTCTCCGCCCAGATCGTTTTCTTGAGAGAACTCCTGGTTCTCTTCTATGGTAACGAGCTCTCCCTGGGGGTGGTCCTGGGGTGCTGGCTCTTCTGGACCGGAATGGGGAGCCTGTTGCTGGGTCGGCTGGCTGACCGGTTTCGTTCCCCGGCTGTCATCTTCTCTCTTTTTCAATCTCTTCTGGCCGTCTCCCTGGTTCTGACTCTCCTGGCAATCCGTTCAGTCAAACTATTCTTGAACGTCTCTCCCGGCCAGATTATCGGCTATCTTCCGATCATCATCGCTTCCTTCACGGTCGTCTCCCTCTACTGCCTGTTGAACGGCTTCCTCTTCTCTCTGGGATGCAAGGCCTATGAGAAGATCTCCGCCCCCTCCCGACGTAAGTTTCTGGATAAAAGCAGTCGGGGACTGGGCCTGATCTACATTCTGGAGGCTCTGGGGGCGGTCGGGGGAGGGTTGCTGACCAGCCTGTTTCTGATCCGGGCTCTCGCTCCGGTGCCCTTGATTGTTATCCTGAGCGCGTTGAATCTGGCCGCGGGAGGGGCTCTTCTCTTTTCCTCCTCCCCCGGCCGTTCGGCGTTGCCGGGAAAAGCTATCTGGTTGGGTTTGGTTGGGGCCGGGGTGGTCTTCTTCTGCGCGGGGGGGGTCGGGAGACTGATGGAGAAATCCCTGGCCTGGCAGTGGCGGGGTTTCAGGCTGGAGAAGACCGAGAACTCCATCTATGGAAACCTCGCGATAACCGGCCGGGAGAATCAGTTTAGTCTTTTTGAGAATGGGCTCCTGCTCTTTACCCAGCCCGATCTTCTCTCCGCTGAAGAGTCGGTTCATTTCGCGATGCTGGAGCACCCTGACCCGCGCCGGGTCTTGTTGATCGGCGGTGGGGTGGGGGGGAGCCTCCGGGAGATTTTAAAGTATCCGTCGCTTTCTAAATTGACTTACATGGAGCTTGATCCGGCGATTATTCGCCTGGCCGGGGAGTTCCTCCCCCCGGAAGAGGTCTCGTTTCTGGAAGACCCCCGCGTGGAAGTCATTTACGGAGACGGGCGCCTCTTCCTCCAGAAAGAAACCCAAAAATATGATCTGATCATCATCAATCTCCCCGATCCCTTCACCGCTCAGCTCAACCGGTTCTATACCCGGGAATTCTTCGCCTTGGCCCGGGACCATCTCCGAAAGGGAGGCATCATAAGCCTGGGGCTCACCTCCTCCGAGAACTATATCAGCGGCGAGCTGCAGAACTTCCTGGGGTGTATCTATAAGACATTGCGGAAGGTTTTCCCCGCTCTGGTGATCGTTCCGGGGGGGACCAATTACTTCATCGCCTCGGATACGGCTGATTATCTGACCGACGACTATTCCGTCCTCGAAGAACGGATCCGGGAGCGGGGATTGGATCTCAAATATGTCCGTAGCTATTATCTGGCCGACCGGATGCGGCGAGAACGGATTGACTATCTCCGGCGGAAACTTGAGACCGCGCCCCGCGACCGGCTCAACCTGGACTTTTATCCGATCTGCTATTTCTATGACATGGTCTTCTGGAGCAGCTATTTTATCGGGGAAACAGGCGGATGGTTTTCCCGCCTGCTACAGGGGGCACTGAGCATGCGGTGGTGGTGGTTCCTCCTCCCGGTGGGCCTATCCCTGATCTTTCTTCCTCTCTTTCGGGCCCGGCGGGATAAGAGCCGGGGAGCCTGGGTCCTCTGGCCGGTTATGACCTCCGGGTTCTCCGAGATCGTCTTCCAGGTGGTGGTATTACTTGCCTTCCAGATTCTGTACGGATATGTCTATTATAAATTGGGGATTATTCTTACTCTCTTCATGGTCGGGCTGGTTCTGGGCGGAGGGACGATCACCCGGCTCCTCCCCCGGCTGAAGGACGAACATCGCCTCTTCTTCATCACCCAGATCGTTATCTGTCTCTATCCCCTTCTCCTGCCGGGGGTGTTTTATCTCCTGGCCGCGAACCCGGGAAGGACGATGATCCGGTTCGGTGAGAATATCATCTTCCCGGCCTTCCCGGTGATCGCTGGCTTTATCGGGGGCTTCCAGCTCCCCCTGGCGGGAAGGATATATCTGAAATCTCGGAAGAGACTGGGGATGGTCTCCGGACTGGTCTACGGGTTCGATCTCCTCGGGGCCTGCCTCGGGGCGCTCTTGATCAGCGCCTTTGTCCTGCCGATTATGGGAGTGGCCGCCACCTGCTACGCGGTCACCCTCCTCAATCTCTCCTCCCTGGTTGTCATCGGGGGTTATAAGATTAAATCTCATGAAGATTAGAAAAAATATTCCCGTGCTATTGGTGGTGGATATGCAGAACGGATTTGTGGAGGAGTCCGAACTTCCAGTGTCAGGGGGGAGGGAGATTATCCCCGTCATCAACCGGTTGATGCCTCTCTTCCCGGTGGTGGTAGCCTCCCAGGATTGGCACCCGCCCGATCACGGCAGTTTCTATACCCGGTATCCCGGTGCGGTACCGTATGATCTGGGGAGCCTCGGCGGCAAGCCGCAGGTCCTCTGGCCGGTCCATTGCGTTCAGGGGACCCGGGGCGCCGCGTTCATCCCGGAGATAAAAAGCGAATACTTCCAGGCTATTATCCGGAAGGGGATGGATCCGGAGGTAGATTCGTACTCTGTCTTCTATGATAACCACCATCAAAATCCCTCCGGTTTGAAAGGGTATCTCCTGGAGCGGGGAGTGAAGGTTGTCTTTCTGGCCGGGTTGGCGTTTGACTACTGCGTCCGCTACAGCGCCCTTGACGCTCTTGAGTTTACCTCCGAGATCTATGTGATTGAGGATGCCACGCGGGGAGTGGCGTCGTCGTCGATGGCGGAGACCAAGAAGGAGTTCGAAGAGAAAGGAATCAGGCTTATTAGGGCACGAGAAGTCGAGAGTATAATGGCCGGTATAATGTCCCATTTGAGGTAATACTTCAAATGGGGCGTTATTGTTTTCAGCCGGCCAGACGGCGCCAGTGACGGGCTTTTCTTGGATTGGGACTATCCTGGGATACCTTCACCTTCTTATTCATCCTGAGGAGGGGATAGAGAGAAGCCAGGATTCCCAGGAAGAGCCCTTCTTTCAAGAATCGCCGCCGGTTTATTTTGTGGTTTAACTTGATCATTTACATTATTTCCATAGTCCCGGGATGAGATGTCCGCAGTACCCGCATCTTCCATCCTTCAAATTATTCTCCAGAACCTGGTAACCGATCCTCCCGATAACCTTCTTCCCGCAGCCCGGGCAGAAGGTACTCTCGCTCTGCAGTCCCGGGACGTTGCCGGTATAAACGTAATTAAGCCCTTTCTCCAGGGCGATCTCCCGGGCCATCTTTAATGTCTCGACCGGAGTGGGGGGGAGGTTGCGGAGCTTGTACATGGGATGGAAGCGAGAGAAGTGGAGCGGGATATCCGGTCCCAGGTGGTCGTAGATCCAGCCCACCAGCCATCTGATCTTCTCCGGCTGATCGTTCAGGGTGGGGACGATAAGGTTGGTGATCTCTACCCAGACCCCCATCTCTTTCATGATCTCCAGTGCCCTCTGGACCGGGGGGAGCGTTCCCCGGACTACCTCTCGGTAGTAGTCCGCGTCGCCTTTTAAATCCACATTGACCGCGTCGATGACCGGGCCGAGTTCTCGCAGTGGCTTCTCGTTAATGTAGCCGGCGGTGACCATAACATTCTTCATCCCTCGCTTGTGAGCGAGCACCGATGTATCATACATATACTCGTAGAAGATAATCGGTTCCGAATAGGTGTAGGCGATGGAACGGCAGTTGTTCTTAATCGCCGCCGCCACCACTTTTTCTGGAGGAAGATCATAGTTCCTGGTCTCCTCGGGCGGTCTCTGGGAGATCTCCCAGTTCTGGCAGAAACGGCAGCGGAGGTTACAGCCGGCGGTGGCGATCGAGAAGATGGGAGAACCGGGGAGGACATGAAAGAGCGGCTTCTTCTCGATCGGGTCGATGTGAACGGCGCAGGGGTTCCCATAGACCAGGGTCGTCAGTTCCCCGTCGATATTCTCTCGCGCCCGACATTCTCCCCGCTGACCCGGGGCCAGAATGCAGGCCCGGGGACAGAGCTCGCATTGAACCTTATCTGTTGTACTCATTATTCTTCCCACTTCCGCGAGAATTTGGCTTTCCGGGGGTGGATTCCTTTCTTCTGATAACGCTCGGTTGTGCCCGGCGTCGGTCGCGCCGAGAGAGACTCTTTCTTCTCTTTCTCACCTCCGGGCTTACAACCCGGTAGCGTAAAGGTCAGTGTTATTGCCAATACTAATATAATTGACTTTAAGCTCGCGATTTTGTTCATATACAAATATTAACACACTGTAATGAGAAGTTCAAGGCCGGCTTATTTGGATTCTCTAATTCTGACATAAGGACTACTCGCGCCAAAAAAATTATTCTCGGCTAATTCCGTATTTCCGCATAATTTGGCTCCGGCTTCCGACACCGGGATCAGCATCCTTGATT
>JAVCDH010000061.1 GCA_030765805.1 Candidatus Euphemobacter frigidus | reverse complement strand
ATGAGAATGGCCGGACCATCGCCAATGATATCACCACTGCCCTGGTCGCCCAGGAGACTCTGTCCCGTTATCCCGGTTCGGCGGTTATTTACGATCTCAGATCAAGCTGGGTGGTGGCGGAAGTGATACAGAAGATGGGGGGAAGAGCGATCGAGTCCCGGGTGGGACATTCGTATATCAAACGTCACATGCGGGAGCATAACGCGGTCTTCGGTGGAGAGCTATCCGGGCATTATTACTTCCGGGAGAACTTTTACGCTGATAACGCGGAGATTGCCTTGATCAAGATTCTTAATCTGATCAGCTCCCGTCAGGAGCCTATCTCCCGGATTGTCGAGCCGTTGAGAAAATATGCCGCCACCGGCGAAATTAATTTCCAGGTGGAAGATAAGGAAGGGAAGATTGAAGAACTGGCGGAAGAGTTCTCCGATGGGGAAGTCTATTTTATGGATGGGGTAAGCGTCCGTTACCCGGACTGGTGGTTCAACGTTCGTAAGTCCAACACCGAGCCTCTCCTCCGACTGAACATGGAAGCGAGAACCCCCGAACTGCTGGAAGAAGTCAAGCGGAAGGTGATTGCGGTTATAACCAGATGAACGTATTGGAAGCACTTCTTCTGGGCCTCGTTCAGGGGGTGACCGAGTTTTTCCCGGTCTCCAGTTCGGGGCACCTTGTTCTGGCTGAAGAATTACTGGGTGTCACCACTGAAAATATCCGGTTCATGGTGGTGATTCACCTCGGATCCCTCCTGGCGGTCCTGGCTGTCTATCGTGGGCAGGTGGGCAGGATAGTGAAGGGACTTTTCCGGGGAAGAGTGCGTTACCGGAGAGGAAGGTGGACTTTTTCCGATCCTTATACCCGCCTGGGATGGCTCTTGCTTCTGGGCACCATCCCGGCGGGGATAGTTGGGATATTGACCGGCCGGCTGATAGCGAACTTTTTTTCCTCTCCTTTCTTGGTTGGGGTCTGCTTAACGGTGACCGGTCTGGTTCTCTTCTGTGTGCGCCTGATCAGGCCGAGAGAAGGTGAGCCGAACTGGTGGCGGACAATCATCGTTGGCGTTGCACAGGCGGTCGCGATTCTGCCGGGGATGTCCCGTTCGGGGTTGACGATTACGGCGGGGATCTATTCGGGGATCGAGAAAAGTCGCGCCGCCGAGTTTTCATTTCTCCTTTCGATCCCGGTTATACTGTGCGCGGGGGCGCTGGAAGTCGGCCGGATGATCAAGGTAGGGTTCTGTCTCTCTGAGGTCCTTCCACTGCTGGCCGCCTCCGGCGCTGCCGCGATCTCCGGTTATCTGGCGATCAGATTTTTATTGAGGATCATCAAGAAGGGGCGGCTCCATTACTTTGCCTACTACTGCTGGCTGGTCGCCTTGATCGTCTTCATCCTTTATATCTGATCGCTTACTAATTTTAGTCACTTTAGTCACTTTCAATGGATATACCACTGCTTGAGGTTAATATTCCGGGAATTCCCCTCTTCGACCGGGGGAAGATCCGTGATGTCTTCAAAGTGGGGCATGATCTTCTGGTGGTAACCACCGACCGGGTCTACCTCTTTGACCGGGTCTATCCCGTGGGATTGGCCGGAAAGGGAAAGGTACTGACCGACCTCACCCTTCATACTTTCGGGCTGGTCCGGGATCTGATCCCGAATTATGTCATCACCTGCCAGGTTGAGGAACTCCCCCCGCCGTTTAATGCCCATCCGGAAATCCTGGCCGGGAAAAGCTTCCTTACTGAGAAGGTCTCGCCTATCCGGTTGGAGTGCGTGGTCAGGGGCTTCCTGTACGGACAGGCCTGGAAAGCCTACCGGGATGGGGACCGTTCATGGCTTCCGCCTCTCCCCTCGGGCCTGGAACAGGCGGAGGAACTCCCCCGGCCGATCTTTACCCCGGCCCGGAAGAACCGGACGGGCGACGATGAGAACCTGGATTGGGACGGCTTGACGGTGCTGGTGGGGGAGGAGAGGGCGGAAGAACTGAGGGAACTGAGCCTGAAGATCTATAAGAGGATGAGTGAAGATTGGGCGAAAAGAGGGTTCCTCCTGGCCGATACCAAGTTAGAGTTCGGGCTTAAAGACAGCGAGCTCCTCCTCATCAATGAGGCCGGAACCCCTGACTGCTCCCGGATCTGGAAGATGAAAGAGTATCACCCCGGCCGGATCCAGGATTGCTGGGACAAAGATATCCTGGAGAACTTCCTGAGAGACGCGGGCTGGTCCCCCGATGACCCCCCCATCCCCATCCCGGAAACCCTCCTTCAGACGGCTCGGGAGCGGTTCAAAGAATTGCTCCCGGTTTAATAATTATATTATACTTTCGTCGTAACTCTTCAAGTTCAGGGGTTCACGGTTCAGGGGTTCACGGTTAGAGAGTGATGAAGATTAAACGGTTTGAAAATATTGAAGCGCGCAAGGTAACAAACCGTGAACCGTGAACCGTGAACCTGACAACCAGAGTAGTTACTTTCGTCACGAAGTAATATCGCCTTATGAAAAATCCTGAAAGGATTTTTCATAAATACGGTACTTCTTGCAGAGCGTCCCTCCCATCATCTCAGCCGCCCGGATGACCAGGATGTTGTCCTCGAGCAGCCAGGAGATCTCCGAGTCCTTGAATCCCAGGTCCCGGGCGGCCCGGGCCGACTCCAGGTAAAGGAGGGCGTCCAGGCCCCTCTTCTGGTACTCCTCCTCGATCCCGGCCATCATCAGCCGGATATCGGTGATCTTCTTCCTCCCCCGTAAAAACTTGATGATCTGGATCGGCCCCATCTTCCCGTTCATCTTCTTGATCACCTGGTTGTAATCGGGAAGGACCAGATAGAAGCCGACCGGCTTTCCCTTGTATTCGGCGAAGAAGACCAGCTCGGGGACGATAAGGGGCTTCAGTTCCTTGGCCATGTGCTCGATCTCCGACTCGGAGATCGGGACGAACCCCCAGTTCCTGGACCAGGCTGCGTTGTAGATCTCCCGGACCAGCTTCAGCTCCTGAAGAAAATTCTTCATCCGGATGTTCCGGACGTTCAGTCCCTTCTTCCTAAGGATGGCCGAGATCTTCTCCAAGCGGGGATTCATCTTCTCCGGGACCGGGATCCGGTAGGCCAGCAGGTCCTTGGCCTTGAAGAGCCCGCACTCTTTCAGAAGGCGGTGATAGTAGGGGAGGGTATAGGGCATCATTAATTTCGGGGGAGAATCATATCCTTCCAGCAGCAGGCCACAGACACCGTTGGTCGAAGGGTTGAGAGGGCCGATCATTTTTTTAAGGTCCCGGCCCTTCAGCCATGATTCGGCGCCGGCGAAGAGAGCCCGGGCGACTTCCCGGTCGTCGAGGGATTCGAAGAAACCGAAGTAGCCGGTCGGCTCATTGTGGTATGCGATAAAGTCACGGTCCTCGATCGCCGCGATTCGCCCCACGTCCTCACCGCCCCGGGTGGCAATAAAGAGGGTTCGTGATGCGTGCTCCCAGAACGGGTTGCGGCGGGGGGAGAGGAGCTTCTTCTCTTCGGCGATCAGGGGAGGAACCCAGAAAGGGTTGTCCCGGTAGATCTTCCCGGGGAGAGTGATGAAACGTTTCAGGTCTTTCTTGCTGCGAACTTTCTCGATCCTGACCGGTAGTCCGTTCATAACGGTTATCGACCTGAGCACAAGTTCCTGTATTGTATTTTTTGACAGGATTTACAGGATAAAGCAGGATAAAAATAAAAAATTCTTGATAACGTCCCATTTTTTTGAGGTATTAAGGAATAAGCAACTATCACAGACCAATGTCATTGCGAGCGAAGCGACGCAATCTCTTCATGTTGAACGAGTTGAGATTGCTTCGTCACTCCGTTCCTCGCAATGACAATTGGCAACATCAACAATTTGGGACGCTCTTAAATTCTTATTAATCCTGTTATCCTGTCTGAAAAAATCCCCGGCGAAACCGGGCTAAGTTCTTTAGATAATCCCCAGTTTCTTTCCCATCTTTTGAAAGGTTTCGAGGGCGAAGTCGAGCTGGGGGTCGGTGTGAGTGGCCATGAAACTGGTCCGGATCAGGGCCTGTTCCGGAGGGACGGCGGGGGGGACGACCGGGTTGACGAAGATTCCGGCGTCGAAGAGCAGTTTTCTCATCATAAAAGCCTTCTCCATGTCGCCGATAAAGAGGGGGATGATCGGGGTCTCGCTCTTGCCGATATCGAATCCCATCCCGGTAAACTCGGATTGCATCTTATGAGTAATGTTCCAGAGACGTTCTCTCCGTTCCGGCTCCTCCTCGATGATGTCCAGGCAGGCCATCACCGTCGCCACCGCCGAAGGGGGGAGACTGGCGCTGAAGATCAGAGGGCGCGAATGATGTTTCAGGTAATGAATTACCGATTCGTCCCCGGCCACGCAGCCCCCGATCGAGGCGAGGGTTTTGCTGAAGGTGATCATGATCAGGTCGATCTCGCTCTCCAGTCCGAAGTGTTCCGAAGTCCCCCGCCCGGTCTTCCCCAGGACACCGATTGAATGAGCGTCATCGACCATGATCCTCGCCCCGTATTTCTTGGCCAGCTCATTGATCCGGGGGAGTCGGGCGATATCTCCCTCCATACTGAAGACCCCGTCGATTACGATCAGTTTACCATTCTCATTGCAGAGAGAGAGGACCCGATCCAGGTCCTCCATGTCATTATGGATAAATTTTTTGATCTTTCCAAAAGCCATCCGGGTGCCGTCGATGATGCTGGCGTGGTCGAGGCGGTCGATCAGGACGGTGTCATTCTTGGCGACCAGGGCGGAGATGGTCCCGAGGTTTGTCTGGAACCCGGTGGAGAAGACCAGGGCGTCCTCTTTCCGGAAGAAACGGGCCAGCCGCTCCTCCAGTTCCCGGTGGATGTCCAGGGTGCCGTTCAGGAAACGGGATCCGGCGCATCCGGTACCGTATTTATCGAGAGCAGCGGCGGCGGCGGCTTTTACTTTCGGATGACAGGTCAGCCCCAGGTAGCTGTTGGAGCCAAGCATCAAGACGTTACGCCCATCGATGATCACCTCGGTCTCCTGGGCGGAAGAGATCTCAGTAAAGTATGGGTAGATCCCCATGGCCATGATTTCCTTGGCCCGGGTGAACTCCCGGCATTTTGTGAAGATGTCGGCCATTTAAATTATTCTCCGTTAATTTTAACGCCGGTTTTATCTTTCGGGTTACAGCCAACGTTGCTCCCGGTACCAGGCGATGGTATTCTCTAAACCACCTTTCAAGTCGAACTCAGGTTTGAAGCCCAGTTCATTCCGGGCCCGATCGATGTTACATACCCAGTAGTTGTGGCTCATTTCCCGGATTTTGTCCAGATAAAAACCGGCCGTTGACCGGGGCACGAGCCGGGCCACTGCCCTGACTGCCGCTGCCGAGATGCTCCAGGGCAGCGGGAGGGCGAGAGATCCTTTGCCCAAAATACCGGAGAGAATTCGGAAAATCTCCCCCCAGCGATAAACTTTTCCGTCTCCGACGAAGTAAGTTCGGAACCCGGTCATCGGTCTTTCCGCGGCCAGCAGGATGGCCCTGGTCAAGTCGGTGACATAAACGGCGCTAAAGATATTATCGTGCCTCCCCGGTTGAATCCTGACCCCCCACCGGGCCAATTTGATGACCCGTAAAGTCTCTGCGTCCCGGGGGCCGTAGACCGCGGCCGGGCGGAGAACCACCACCGGAAAGTCACGGGCGTAGCCAGCGGCTTCCTGTTCGGCCGCCAACTTACTCTCTCCATAATAGCTCACCGGATGAGCAGTTTCATCTTCACTCAGGAGATGTCCGTCCGGGCTCGGTCCGGCGGCGGAGAGGCTGCTGATGTAAATAAACCGATCGATACTTCCCGATTTTTCCCGAGCAGCTTCCAGCAAATGTTTTGTCCCCTGCCAGTTGGTCCGGAAAAAGGCTTCCTTATCCCGGCCTTTAATACTCCCCGCGAGATGGAAGACGGTTGTAATCCCCTCCAGGCTCCTGGCCAGAGACACTCTGTCGTCGAGGTCTCCCATCACATACTCGATTCCCTCCCGGGGAAGGAACTGCCGGGAACTGGTCTTTCTGAGCAAGCACCGGACTTCCCAACCCGAACGAAGCAATGCCTCAACCAGATGGCTGCCGATAAACCCGCTTCCCCCGGTGACCAAACATTTTAAGCGTTTATTCATATTTTGTAATTACTCAGGTTGTCAGGTTCAAGGTTCACGGTTCACGGTTTGTTACCTTGCGCGCTTCAATATTTTCAAACCGTTCAATCTTCATCACTCTCTAACCGTGAACCCCTGAACCGTGAACCCCTGAACCTGAGTAGTTATGAAAGTAGTACAAACTCCTCTGCTAATCAAGGCCAAAAGCCGGCTGCTCCCTCTATCCGGTATTGTGAATCGATTTCGGGAGGCGCTTTTTTGTTTTGTTCTTGCTCTTGCTTTCATCCCCCTGATATAGTAAATCACAAAATTAAGCCGGTGGACTTAGCTCCGCCTTGGCGGGGCGATTACGAAGATGCCGTAGTCGTCGACCTTTAGGTCGACAGAATTATTACAATTCCTGTAATTACTCAGGTTGTCAGGTTCACGGTTCAAGGTTCACGGTTTGTTGCCTTGCGCAGTTCATATGTCTTGAGATAGTTGATGAATCCACGAACGCCAGTCCCACCACGGGGGATTCGTCTGGACTGCTCGTAAACATCTTTGAATTCATTGGGCGAACGGTACACTTTCCTGAACCGTGAACCCCTGAACCTAAGTAGTTACAAATTCCTTTTACTTTATATGACCAGCTACAGATATATTGGTCGACGAGTGCCCCGGATCGACGCGCGGGACAAGGTAACCGGGCGGACCGTCTATTCCACCGACCGCTATTCGGAGAATATGCTCCGGGCCCGGGTCTTGAGGAGCAGTCTTCCCCACGCTAAAATAATCAGACTTGATGTCTCCCGAGCCCGGGAACTTCCCGGTGTCGAGGCGGTCCTCACTCATGAAGATATCCCGGGCCACAACGGGTTCGGAATCGTAACGCCGAACTGGCCGGTCCTCTGTGTCGACCGGGTCAGGTATCGGGGGGACGCGTTGGCGCTGGTCGCGGCCCGGGATGAGGAGACGGCGGAAGAGGCTCTCTCCCTGATCGAGGTAGAGTACGAGCCCCTCCCTATCATCGAAACCCCGGAAGAGGCGCTCCGGGAGGACGCTCCCTTGATCCATGAGGGGGGGAACATTCAGCATTCCATGGACATTCCGCCCAAAGGCGACGTGGAGAAGGGATTGGCGGAGTCGGATATTGTTATAGAAGAGACTTACTCCACCCAATTTATGGAGCACGCCTACCTGGAGACGGAAGGCGGCGTGGCCATCTACGATGAAGAGGAGGGGGTGATTACTGTCTGGTGCGGAGACCAGTACGCTTTCCGGGACCAGCTCCAGATCGCCCGGTCGCTTGACTGGGACCCACTGAAGATCCGGGTGATCGGTTCGCCGACTGGGGGCGCTTTCGGAGGCAAAGACGAGATCAGCGTCCAGATTCACCTGGCGCTGCTGGCTTATTATACCAAAAAGCCGGTTCGCCTCCACTGGAGTCGGGAGGAGTCGATCGTGGCCGGCCCCAAGCGGCATGCCATGAAAACCACCTTTCGGATCGGCATGGGTAATGACGGAAAGTTAAAAGCGATAGACGTTAAAGTAGTCGCTAATACCGGCGCTTATGACACCATTGCCGGCCCGGTTTTGAATCTATCCCTGGAATCGTCTCCCGGACCATATAAATATCCTCAATCCCGGTTCCGCGGAATCTCCGTCTATACCAATAACGCCATGGGCGGCGAGTTCCGGGGGTTCGGAGCTGCTCAGGTGGTATTCGGCCTGGAGCAGGAACTGGATAAACTGGCGGAACGGTTGGGGATGGATCCGATCGAGTTCCGGCTCCTGAACGCGGTGGAGGAGGGTGATATCTCCGCTCTGGGGCATAGACTCCAGACCAGCGTCGGAATAAAGGAGACCCTGGAGGCGGCCCGGAAGACCGATCTTTGGCGGGACCGGGAGAAGATCAAACGCGATCTTAACGCCGCCGCCAGATATAAAAAATTCGGGGTAGGAGTAGCCTCCGAATGGCATGCCGTCGGTCTGGGGGTGGGCCTCCCTGATTTTTCCAACATCATTGTCGAGATTCATGAGGGGGGGGAGATTATCCTCCGGACCGGAGCCATCGAGATCGGGCAGGGGAACCTGACCGCCTATGCCCAGATGCTGGCTGAAGCGCTGGGGTGTGATATCGAGAAGATCAAGGTTATTCACGGCGATACCTTCGAATCCCCCGATTCGGGAACGGTGACCGCCTCCCGGTCGATCCTGATCAACGGGAACGCCATCCTCGACGCGGTAAAAACTCTCCAGCCGAAGCTGATAGAGATAGCCGCGGACAAGTTCGGTATCCCGGGAGACGAACTCGAATACTCGGACGGGCGGGTCTCCTTCCGCTCAGATCCCGACCGAACATTGACGCTTGCTGAACTGGCTGATCATGCCGGCTCCTCCGGCGTCCCGATCAAGGTTACGGGGACGGCCGTCTTCGCCACCTCCGACAAGGATTTTGGGGACGGGCTCCCCCATAATTATTATACCTATATCACCCAGATCGCCCTGGTCGGTGTGGATACCGGCACCGGGGAGGTTGAAGTCCTCAAAGTGATCTCTCTCCCCGAGATGGGAAAAGCCATCAACGTGGACGGGGTGGAGGGGCAGTGTGAGGGGGCCGTGGTTATGGGGCAGGGCTACACGTTATACGAGAATGTCGTGGTGGAGAAGGGGGAGTTCAAGACAACGGGATTCGCTACCTACATTCTCCCCACCGCCCTCGATGTTCCCGAACAGGAGACGGTGATCGTGGAGAAGTTCGAGAAGAGCGGTCCATTTGGAGCCAAGGGCGTGGGAGAGGCTCCCACGGTTCCGGTTACCCCCGCGATCGTCAACGCGATCTACGACGCCGTCAGGGTTCGTTTTAAAAAACTTCCGATCACCCCGGAGGCAGTACTCGAGAAGATGCGCGACCTAGCGGGAACGGAGGAGCGGTAAGTAAAGTTTTTACGAAGTAAGAATTTTAGATGGAAGAGATTACGGTACAATTTATGCTGAACGGAAAAGCGGTCCGGGTCGAGACCCCTCCCGCATTTACCCTGCTCAGGCTCTTGCGGGAACGGCTGGGCTTAACCGGGACCAAGCCCGGCTGTGAAAGGGGCGAATGCGGGGCCTGCACGGTTCTGCTGGATGGAGAACCGGTGAACTCCTGTCTGATCCTCGCGCCTCAGGTGGAGGGAAGAGAGGTCCTGACTATTGAGGGACTGGCTGATGGCGATAAGCTCAACCCGATCCAGGAAGCCTTCATCGAGAAGAGCGCCGTTCAGTGCGGATACTGTATTCCGGGGATGATTATGTCGGCTACCGCCCTTCTGGACACTAACCCGGAGCCGAGCCGGGATGAGATTAAGACGGCTATCTCGGGGAATCTCTGTCGCTGTACCGGGTACACCAAGATCATCCGGGCCATTGAAGTCGCCGCCGAAAGGATCAGAAAACGATGAAGTTTAATTATCGCCGAGCGGGGAGCCTGAAAGAAGCGCTGGAGATATTGAGCGAGGGGGATGAATCTCTCAAAATCCTGGCTGGCGGCACCGACCTCCTGGTTATGATCCAGGATAAGCTCATCTCTCCCGGGGTCCTGCTGGATATCAATGGTCTGGAGGAATTAAAAGGGATTGAGGAGAGTAATGGCAGGATCCGGCTGGGCGCGCTGGTCTCTCACGGACAGATCGCGGCTGACAAACTCCTGCGCGAGAAGGCGCTGCCGCTGGTCGAGAGCTGCGGTGAGGTCGGATCCCCCCAGATCCGAAATCGAGGTACTATCGGGGGCAACTTGGTGATGGCGTCACCCTCCGGCGATTCTATTCCCGCGCTCTACGTTCTGGGAGCGGAGGTGTCCCTGAAGAGCCGTGATGGAGAGCGTGTGATCCCGATCGAGGATTTCTTCACCGGAGTGAAGAAGTGCGTCATCCGCCCGGATGAACTCCTGATCTCGATCACCTTCCCCGCCCTGGGGCCGGATGACCGGGGATTCTTCAAAAAACTGGGCCAGCGGAAAGCCCTCGCCATCTCCAAAGTCTCGACCGCCGCCGTCCTCACCCTCCGGGCTGGGGTCGTGGTTTCGATCCGGATCGCCCTCGGCGCGGTCGGGACCACCGTCCTCCGCGCTCCCCGGACCGAGGCATTCCTGACCGGTAAATCCCTTGCCCCGGAGGTGATTACCGAGGCCGCCCGGCTCTGCGCGGAAGAGTCGCGGGCGATCACCGACATCCGTTCCACCGGCGCCTATCGGGATGAGATGGCCGGCCTTCTCCTGGCCCGAGGCCTGGAAAAACTTGCTTAAACCTAATGAGACCGGTCTACGCGATTATCCTGGCGGCGGGGGAGTCCCGCCGTTTCGCTCCCAAAAATAAGCTCTTTCTTCCCTGGGGGGACGATACGATTCTGGAAGCGGCGGTGAAGAACGTTCTCGCGTCCCGGGTGGATGGGACGGTCGTGGTCCTGGGCCATCAGGCGAAGCGGGCGGCCACCCTTCTGGAAAACCTCTCCTGCCGGACGGTCGTCAACCCCGACTACCCGGCCGGGATGGGGACCTCGGTCGTCGCGGGGATCGACTTCTGGCTCCGTCACGCCGACATAGGACCGGAGGCCGGTCTCTTATTCGCGCTCGGAGATCAGCCTTTCATCCCGTCCGCGGTTATGGATACGGTGATCCGGAACTACCGGGAGACCTCGGCCGGCATCGTGGTCCCGGTCTACCGGGGGCGGCATGGTCATCCCTCGATATTTCACCGGAGATATGCCGATGAGATCCGGGAGGTAGCCGGCCGGTGGGGGGCGAGGGAGGTACTGCGCCGCCATCCGGAGGATATCCTCAGAGTAAAGGTTGAGACGGAGTCGGTGGTTCTTGATATCGACACCCCGGAAGATTACGAGTTGTTCCCAATTCCCTAATCCCCACTCCCTATTCCCTAAACAAATATGTCTTCCCCAGCCAGGGGATCATAAAATTGATTCCGGGAAAGATCTTCCGATAATAGGCGGCCAGAATGGGGACGACGTCGGGATCGGAGTGGACGATCAGGACCTCCTTCAACCCGTTGATTCCGGATAAGAACTCAGCGATCTGATCGGGCTTGCCGTGGCCGCTAAAGCAGCCAACCCTCTTTATCTCGGCCCGGACGGGATATTCTCTTCCATCGATGGTAACTGTCCGTCCACCCGGCCGTCGCTCCCGGATAATCGCCCGGGGAATCGCCCGCCGTCCCCGTTCGGTCTCCAGCAGGACCATCCCGGCGTTCTCTTTCACGACCTTCCCGGTAAGGGTGGTCCCATCGTTCAACCTCAGTTCCTCGGTCTCCTCCAGGCGGGTCAACCGTCCGCCGACCGACGATGGGGACTGATAACCGACGAAGATAAAGACAGTTTGGGGATCACCCACCCACCTCTTCACGAACTCCTTGGCGTATCCAGCGTCCGCCATCCCCGAAGAACAGTTGGCGATCTCGCCGTGCCGAACGGTATCATCCCAACGGCGCGGGATAACGCAGATATCGTCAAACGGACCCTCCTCTCGATAGGTGCTGCTGAAGAGAGATGCGAATTCGTTCCTGGTGAAGGTCTTTTTATAGATTTCGTTGATCTCTTGCGCGCTCGGGCTGAAGACCTTTACTTTCTGGTTTTTGGGGATGTAGCCGGCTTTGATCCCCCGGGAGATCTCCCGGAGAACCTGTTGAGAACGATCGAGGACAAAAGAGGGGATGATGATCCGTTTCTCATCCTTCAGGCAATCGCCGACATACTTCTGAAACGACTCCCGGGTGTCCCGGGTATGCGATCCGGGACCGTAGGTTCCTTCGATGATAGCCCAGGTCGCGCTATCAACTGGGGTCTGCTTCGGTAGAAAGGGAGAGAGTCCGCTCCCGAAGTCACCCGTGAAGAGGAGGGATTTGCCGGTGACGGGATTTGAGAGACGGACCATCATCGAGCCGGGCAGATGCGGGGTACTAAAAAATTCTGCCGTCAGCTTGGGGGAGACTTGATATTTTCTACCCGGCCAGACCACCTGGAGATGTTTTAACACTTCGTCAACCTCCAGCTGGGCGCAATCCTTGCACATGAAGAAACCAAGCTTCTCGAGATCCTTTCGGGAGCAGATTTTTTCCCCTTCTCGGTAATCTGCTTCCCCCAGTAGCAGTCCTTATAGAGATGCGCGCAGGTGAGCTTATTCTCGCGGCGGTTCTTCTATGAGTTCCGGGAGAAGTAGAACGACTCGCGCCCCAGATCAGCCGATCGGGCCGACATCACCAGCATGGTCGGCAACAGCTCCTTGGTCGGGAGCGAGCAGTAGATCTTTCCCCG
>JAVCDH010000074.1 GCA_030765805.1 Candidatus Euphemobacter frigidus | reverse complement strand
TCCTCTCGTTGGCGGTCTAGATACTGCCATACCAGGTCACGGATCTCGGTTAACTCAAAAGGCTTGGTGATATAATCATCCACCCCCATTTTGAGCGCTTTGACCGCTATTTCTTCAGAACCTCTTCCGGTCAATATAACCACCTTGACAAACGGGAATAAATGCTTGAGCTGAGGGAAGATCGTCAATCCGGTTTCGCCCGGCATCATGTAATCGAGTAATATCAAGTTCGGAATAAACGACTTTATCTTCTCCAGGGCTTCTTTTCCCGACGAGACCGCCTGGACTGAGAAGCCTATCCGGTTGAAGTATTTAAAGAGCAACTCCCGAATCTGTTCTTCATCATCTACGATCAATATATTTTTTGAAAACATGTCAATCTACCCCCTTATTATACATTTTTAATGAATTATGTGGATGCATTATTCCTATAATATAAATTACTTTACATTATGCAAGTAAAATTTTTCCTGCGGGAAAATTTTAGCGGCTCCGACTTCACCGGGGGTTTTTCAGACAGGATAACCTCGATAAATCTGGGCGGAGTGGGATTAACAAGAATCTTTTTAATTTATCCTCGGGGATGAAACCGGCGATGGACTTCTTTAAGTCGGTCCCGATTAATGTGGGTATAGATCTGAGTCGTGGTGATGTCGGCATGGCCGAGCATCTCCTGGACCACCCGCAGATCGGCTCCCTGGCTGAGGAGATGAGTGGCAAAGCTGTGCCGAAAGGTGTGGGGGCTCACCTTTTTCCCAATTCCGGCTTTGAGAACATAGCTCTTGACCAGACCCCACAACCGTTGCCGGCTCATACCGCGCCCCCACGATGACATGAACAGGATGCCCGGATCGGTTCCTTTGATAAAATGGCGGCGGGCCACGATGAGGTAACGCCTGATCGCTTCCGCCGCTTTGGTCCCCAGCGGCACGATCCGTTCTCGGGAGCCTTTTCCCCAACAGCGGACAAAGCCCGAAACCAAATTTACATCCCCGATCCGGAGGCTGACCAACTCGCTCGCCCGTAGTCCACTGGCATACAGCAGCTCCAGAATAGCCCTGTTCCGGAGACCGAACTTATTTTCATCATCGGGCTGGTTCAGGAGCATTTTAACTTCGGCAATGGAGAGCACCACCGGCAGGATCTTCCAGAGGCGGGGAGATTCCAGCACTTCGGTCACATCCCGGCGGAGATATCCCTCCAGAGTTAAGAACCGAAAAAGCATCCGGATGGATACCAGGGCCCGGGAGAGAGACCGGGGGGTCAATCCTCGACCCTTCTCTTCCATTAGAAAATCCATCACATCGCCCCGCTCAACTTCTTCAAACCCCACCTTTCCCTCCCGGCTTAAAAATCCGATGAACTTCTCAAGATCCGACCGGTAGCTGTTTGTCGTGTTGGCGCTCAGACCCCGTTCAATATCCAGATAGCTGATAAACTCATCCAGGTACAACTTTCCCCAAACAGGTAACGGTGAAGTAATTCCGGTGGTGCTCATAATCATTATAACGGATTCGACCGTCTTTCTTCCCCGATGGTAGAACGAGGGCCGTGACCCGGGAGGATAATCGTCTCATCGGGGAAGGTAAACAGACGATCTTTTATGCTTGCCATAAGCTGGTTCATGGAACCACCGGGAAAATCGGTTCTACCCACCCCGCCCGCGAAGAGAGTATCCCCGGTAAAGATAATGTTCGGTTCGCCCGGCCGGTGAAGGTTCAGACAGATGCTCCCGGGGCTATGGCCGGGAGAATGGATAACTTTCAGCGTGAGCCGACCGACCGTGATCTCGTCATCATCCCGCAGCTCCCGGTCGCAAGGAGGCGAGTCGACCGGGCCAAAACCCGGCATGCTCAAGTTGAGCGCGGGATCAGTTAAACAGTCAGCGTCCCCGGCATGAATTAAGAGAGGAATATCATACCGCTCTTTCAGGATGCGGTTGGCAGCGATATGGTCGATATGACCGTGGGTGTTGATCAAGACCACCGGTGTCCAGTTCTCCCGCTCGATAATTGAACGAATCTCTTCCGGGTCTCCACCGGGGTCGATTATCCCCACGCTTCCCCCGGGTTCGTCCGCCAACAGGTAACAGTTAGCCTGAAGAGGACCGACAACCAGTCTCTTGATCTTCATGTAGTTTTCTTCTCCTATCACCCAAAGCGCCCGGCGAGCTTGCGGTGTGGCATTCGTCATTTATATCAAGCCATGTTCTCTCATGCTGAAATAGCCGTCCGTGGTAACGATAATATGGTCCAGGACCTCGATGCCGACCGCGTTACAGGCTTTCTTCAGCCGGGAGGTGATCTCGATATCCTCGGAACTGGGTCGGAGACTCCCCCCGGGATGATTGTGCGCGAAGATCAGGCGGGTGGCGTGGTTCTTTAATGCGCCGGCGATTACTTCCCGGGGATGAATCGCCGATTGATCGACCGTCCCCTGAAAGAGCTGCTCCGCCTCTATTATCTTATTGGTGTTATTCACATATACGACCTGAAAGACTTCTTTGGGCAGTCCTCCCAGCGACTGCCGGAGAAAATCAAAGACCGCCCGGGGAGAGCCGGCGAGAGGTTTCTCCCGGGCCTTCTCCTTCAGATAGATGGAGGCCATCTCTCTCACCAGCTCCAGGCCAAAGATATTTTTGGGACCGAGCCCTTTAATCTCCTGTAACTGCTCGGATGTCGCGTCCAGGACTCCTTTCAGGGAGCCGAATTTTTTAATCGCGGCTTTCGCCTGAGGCTTGCAGTCCCCCTGGGGTGCCCCCAACGTCAGTAAGAGTTCAACCACTTCGTAATCATGAAACCCGCGCAGACCCGATCGGCGAAACCGTTCCCGGAGGCGCTTCCGGTGGCCGGCTGAATCATCTCTTTTTTTTATTGTCATTTTAATACTCCGAAAGAAAAAATATCTTTATTGTTTTCTCCTTAATATACTACTATAGTGATCATCTTTGATTGAACCAGAAAATTCTTCCTCGAAAAACTCTTTAAGGAGGATACAGATGGAGACAAAAAAAAGCGACGGCATTCTGGTGGTGAAGATGGTGCCGCGATTTGACGCCTATTCCGCCAAGGAGGTGGAAGCGGATCTGAATGAATCCATAGAGAACGGAACGGACAAGATTCTCTGCGATTTTTCCGAGACCGAATACATCTCCTCCGCCGGGCTGCGGGTGCTTCTTGCCACCGCCAAGAAACTCAAGAAAAGCGGGGGAGAGATCGTCCTTTCTTCTCTCAAACCGTATGTCAACGAAGTCTTTGAGACGGCCGGCTTCACCCCTCTCTTTAATATCTACGCCTCCGAGAAAGAAGCGCTGGCCGGGATGAAATAGCCGCCGATCAGCTCGCGGTATTTATATGTTGGGGCGCTTGACGGAGGGCTTAGCGCACCATTTCATATACTCAAGATAGATTCATCTTTCTCGCGCGTGATTCAGGCGATAGACAGCGGCTTCGATTACGTTGTCAACAATCTGCTTCACCTGCGGATCATCGGGCTTAAAGCCCCGGTAGATCAGCATCTCCCGGACAATGGCGAGGGCCCGCATTTTCTTTTCCGGGCCGGAAGGCGCGGCAGTCTGAACTTTTTCCTTCACTGACGACCGGGCGACCTGATCGACCGACTCCACCGCGGTCTCGGCCAGGCTCTTAATAACCTCAAAAGCAAAATTCCGCCCCTTGACATCATCAATCAGCCGGGTCCAGATCAGGGTAAACCAGCGTTGATAACGTACTCCCAGCCAGGGGACTTGAATCACTATAAAGTGGAGCAAGAGTAGAAGCAGGGCTGAGGCGATATAAGTGCTGACAGTCAGAAAATGGGAGGAGAGGTCTTCCCGGAAAGATCTCAGGAAACCGACCAGCAGATCGAGGAAGGATTGATGCTGGGGCTGATCGAGCTCCGCCTTGATCTCCCGCACCTGTTTCGCTAACGTTAGAGAACCCCGAAAGAAGAGGCTTCCTCCGGCTCCCCCGGGAAAGATAAGCAATTGATCCGGCTTGAGACCCAGTCCAACCCGGGCGGAGAGGGCCAGTAGCTTCTTTCTTATCGAGGAGGCGGAGAGATGGGCCAGCGCGAGGGGCATGACGGACGAGGCTTCCGGAGGACCCGGGTAGAGGCCATCCAGGGATTCCGCGATCCGGCCGGCGGACTCAACATCCTCCTTCCGGCCTCGCAGGAACAATAACTCACCTTCTCCTCCGGGGATCGGGAGACGGAGATACTGTATTGAAGAAAAGATACCCCAGGCCCGGGTGAGTAACGAGAGCGCCTCCTCGATCCGCGCCGGACTCGCGTTCCGAAGTTTGACCAGAACCACAACCCGGTCATAAGCGGAGGGAGCTTGCACCGCACCATTCCGCCCCCCCGCAACGACCGGGCTTGCCGGGGGGACGGCCCCACCGGTAATCTGCCCGGCAGTATCAATTTGCGGGAAGGCAACGGGAGGAAAGAGGAGAACTGCCAGAACAATACCGAACGTTTTTTTCTTCATCTACCCTTCCTTACCCGAAGGCACCTCTTTCAGTATCTCCTTCTCCGTTTCTATATGCTTCAGCTCTTCCTTAAAGATTTTCCGGTCGGATTCCTCGGAGACCAACTCTTTCTCGAGGTGGCCAATTTGTTTTAATTCCTTCTCTTTCCATCTCTTCAGTTTGACCTCTTCCGCTTTATCGGCGGCTACCTGTTCTTCAATCTTCCCGGTCTCCGCTTCTTTTCTCCCGGCTTTAACGTCTTCGGCGTGCTTCTCTCCGTCGGCGCGGAGCTTCTCTTCCGCCACCTCCAGTTCTCCCTCGATCTTCTTCATCTCTTCACGCTCTTGCCGGAGATGATCCTTGAAGTCCTTGACCTCATCGACCGAGAAGTCCATCTCTTCATGGATTCGCGCGTCGAGGTCCTCAACCATCGCCAGGACCAATGGTTTTAACTGACTCGATTCGTCAGCAAGACGGGCGACAGTGGTAAGATATTTCTTCTTCTGCCGCCGGTTTTTACACACCCTGGCTTCTTCACGCCATTGAGCCACCCGACGGTCCATCCGACGGATTTTCCTCAGAAGCGTATTTTTATTGATGATATCCTTCTTAATATCCTTCTCAATATTGGTGTGGTTCATTATCTCCCCCATAATTGCATTATTTAATCAATTCTTCCCTTTTATACGACAAAACCTCGACATTGTCATGGTAAACCTTACCCTTTCCACCTGAGCGCTGGCCCAGCAGGAGAGGTAGATGCTTATACCCATAGGAGAGCCTTTTACGGGAATAATAGATCAACCCCCCGTCGATCCGGAACTCGATAAACCCGTCATTCCTGACCGTTATCTCATAGGTATGCCAGCTATCCAGGTAGCGATTTCGAAAGGGGATCCGATTGATCTCCAGATCACCGTCTTCATTAACCAGGTAGCAGATCAAGGTGCCTTCTTCCCGGAGCGGTCTTCTCGACCACCCAGGATTCCCGATATAGTTATAACTCATCCCGACCAGCCACTCGGGCCAGACCCCGCGTCGGAAGTCGTCCGGAGTCCGGGGAAGACCGAACGCTCCTTCAACCCAGGCGTTACCGCTTCGGGGGGAGATATACATATCGCACCGAATAACCGTTCCCGAAACGAGAAAAAAAGACCGCTTACTCATCACCCCGTTTTTTTTCCTGTCTTTAAAGTCGTTTTTAAGAGAGGGCGCGGGATTACCCCGGTACTCGTTCGGCCGCGGTCCCGGGCGGAGAAAGGAGATCCACTTCTTCTCCAGATCACCGGAGAAGTCGTCGAAGAAGATCCAGTGCCCGGCCTGAGCCCCGGCCGGGGCCAGGCCACAGAAGAGAGAGCAGAGCAGCGAGAGAACAAAAGATGACAGAACTTTTTTATCCAAAACTATTTATGGGTTGGACGTTGAAAGTTAGACGCGTCTGTTATTCCCTGGTCAACTCCTCTTCCACCTGCTCGATCAGTTTCTTCAATGTGGCAATACCGGCGGCGGGAAGAAGTTGAGATAGTTCCAGGGTGTTCTTCACGGACCGCAAGGAACCGAGTACTTTTTTCAGCAACTCCCGCCGCTTCCGCAGCCAGGCTTCTTCGGGATCGACCCCGTCGGCCCGGGCGGATTGCAGCATACTCCGGTACTGCCGACCGACTTCCCGGGGCTGAACGTCACCATCAAAGACCGCCGAACGGAGCTTCCTGTAATCTTTCTCGGAGATATCCTTTTTCGCCCGGGCCAGCCGAAGAACGTTGACACTCTCATAATCCGGAAGTCGGCCGGCCCCATCTCCATCTTCCAGGAAAGTCGAGAGAGAGGCCGGCTCTTCCCGCTTCAAAAACAGGAAAGAGCGGAGCAGCTTGCTCACCGTCTGCTGCCGGAGTTTCAACTCCCGGGTGCAGTAGCTCTCAAACGTCACGAACCCCCACTCCCGAAATGTTTGACTTTTCTCAACCACACTTACAAACCGCCCTAACTCCAGCCAGTTCCCCTTGAACTTTTTTACCGCCTCCAGCACCCGGAATCGGAGGCTCTCCGGGTCCAGATGATCCATCTTCTCTTCAATTTCCCGCATGGTCTTAGTTCTCATCATCTTTCCCATTGTTTTTTAAACTCGCAACTACAAAATATTAAAACCATGATACCTTACTTTACCATAAGCCAAGCACCCTTTTATATCAAATATTACCTGTTTACCGCCTTAACCCGGGAATGCTATTCTCCCGGCATGTCCGATAAAAGCAGAGATACTGCCGGAACCCGGTTAAATTTCCTCCAGCGCAGCCACAAACCGCTGATGGTGGCCGTTGCGGTTTCCATCCTGGCTTTCGCGGCGGTAGCCCGGCCGATCCAGAAATACCTGAGAACAATCCTGGAGTCGGAAGGGATGATGCTCTTCGTGCTCGCCGTCTTCCTGGCCGGCGGCATTCTCTTTATCTACATCTCCCGTTTCTGGAAGCTTCCCCTGAAAAATATCGTCTTCACGATGATTATATTTCTGGCCGGGCTGATCTATTCCTTCTCTCTCCATCTCCCGGAAGAAAGGATTCACCTGGTCCAGTTCGGCCTGCTGGGCCTCCTGGCCTGCCCCAGTTGGAGAGGAAGATCAGCCGGGCGATGGAGATGGATCTGGAGGCCCTTGCTCTTCGTTTCTCTGGTCGGAGCGGCCGATGAAGTCTGGCAGGGGATTCTTCCCGATCGATTCTTTGATCTCCGGGACATTTTATTTAACGCCCTCGGCGGCGCCTGGGGAATACTGCTTTATCTGGGAGTAACGGGGATGCGCAGGAAATAAATCCAAAGGAAGAAAGATGAGAGAAATAATGAACGTCCAACGTCAAACCAGCCTCCGCCAAGGCTTCGGCGGGCAGGCGCCCAACATCGAACGTCGAACGCCACCAGGGCTGGATAAGGCGAAAACTTCGCATTTCCAATTTCGAACTTCGAACTTAACAAAGATATTTCTTATATTGCTCACCCTCTCCTTTCTTAGCCCTGTTGCGGGGGCGCAGGATGAGGGCGCTCTCGAGTTACATTTCATCGATATCGGTTACGGAGACGCCATCCTGATAAAATCTCCGGCGGGCGGGTACATTCTGATCGACACCGGTTATCCGGAAGCTAAACAGAAGTTAACTTCCTATTTTAAAGAACAGGGAGTCACCGAACTGGACCATCTGATCATGACCCATCCCCACCCCGACCACCTGGGCAATGCCGTGGCGGTTCGTAAAAATTTAAAGATCAAACGCTTGTGGGATAACGGCCAAACAATCGATCAGTTCGATGAGCAGCTGACTAAGCCGATGGTAAAAGAGTATGAAGAGCGTTTCCGGGGCCGATCTGACTATCGGGTCCTGAAAGCGGGTGACTCGATCCGGTGGGGAGATGTCTCCCTGGAGATACTCTGGCCGCCGGATCTTTTATCCTCCAGGGATTGGAACTCAAACTCGCTGGTGATCATGCTCCGTTATCGAGGATTTAAAGCACTCCTGGCGGCCGACTTCAACGAACGAGGAGAGCGGGAATTATTGAAGAAAGGGACGACGAATCTTTCCTCCGATCTCTTGAAGGTCGGCCATCATGGCGCCGGTGACGCCACCGGACCGGCTTTTGTGAAAGCGGTCTCCCCGCGGTGGGCGGTTATATCGGTCGGCGCGAACCTCCGGGGCTACCCCTCCCCGCTCGTCATCAGGCGGCTGGAGGAAGCCGGGGCGAAAGTCTTCCGGACCGACCGGGACGGGAGCATCAGCTTCCGATACCACCCCGATGATGGGATGGAGAAATAGTGATCGGTAATCGGTAATTGGTGATCAGTGATCGGTACGCGCTGCGACTGCCCGGCGATGCACTGATTACTGATTACTGATTACCGATCACTGATTACTTGCCCCTTACCTCGTCACCGGGATGTCTTCACCGGAACCGTAGTAAACCCTGGTAACTCCCTGAATGGCCCACAGACCAGTGTTCCCCCGGAAGATGCCCGGTTTTTCCAAGGCGCTGCCGGTAAAATTACCGGTGACCGGGATATCGTTGCCGGACCCGAAATATAAGCGGTTTCCGCCCTGGATCGCCCAGAGGCCGGTGGAACCGCGAAAGATAGCAATCTCCGCCGCCCACTGATTCTGGCCTCCATACCAGATGTAATTACCCGGCACCGGGGTATCTTCGCTTCCTCCGAAATAGACCCGGGTTACTCCCCGGATCGCCCAGAGGCCGGTGGAGGGGCGAAAGATCCCGATCTCGTTAAAGCCGTCACCGGTGTAGTCCGCCGGGACCGGAAGGTCATCCACGGTTCCGAAATAGATGGCGGTAACACCACTCACGGACCAGAGGCCGATGGCCTTATCCATAATGGCCACGTCGCAACAGCCGTCGCCATCGTAGTCACCGGGGACCGGCTGATCTCCCGAGTTCCCGAAATAAAGCCGGCTCACCTCCTTGATCGCCCAGATGCCAGTTGAAGGCCGGAAGATCCCGACGTCGGCGTAGCCGTCGCCGTTGTAATCACCGGAGATCGGGATATCACCTGATCTACCGAAGTAGACCCGCCCCAAGCCCCGGACCGCCCAGAGGCCGGTTGAGGGCCGGAAGACGGCCAGATCGGCGGCACCGTCACCATCGTAGTCTCCCGATGAGAGAACCATATACTCCGGCGTCGGCGCCGGAGAGGGCGTCGGCGAAGGAAGCGGGTAGGAGAAGATCACGCCATAATCGTATTCTCCCCCGGACGCGGTCATCCCGTAGAGTGTGTTGTTTTCGAACAGGAGACCGCTGAAGTAGAGGGTGTAACCGTCACCGGTCTGGAGGCCAAAGCTGTGGAGAGTGGTATACCCGGATCCATCTTTGTTCATGGTGAAGATGGTCCCGCCATAATAAGACCCGCCCCCGTACATTGTCGTCCCGTACAGACGCGTACCATCGGAGATCAGGGACGCGACCGGCATCATGCCGTCGCTGGTAAAGGCGGCGAAATCATGGAGGATCGTATAATCGGATCCGTCAGTATCAAGCGAGAAGATCGTGCCATAGTAGTTGGAACCGCCATAGGCGGTCGTCCCGTAGAGGCGGCTCCCGTCGGAAAGGATGCCGCCGATCGGCATGCCGCCGTCACCGGTCTGAACGCCGAAATTATGAAGAACGGTATATGACCCCCCGTCGGTGTCGAGAGAGAACACGGTTCCAAAGCCGGGCGGTGTGGTTGACATTACGGTGGTTCCGTAGAGCATCCCCGACTCGAGAGTAACGGCGGGGTAGGGAAAGAAACCATCTCCCGCATATTCGGGGAAAGAGTGAATGACAGCGGCAGAGGAGACGTTGGGCTCCAGGGAGAAGACAGTGCCGCCTCCAATCGCCCCTCCTGAAAAAGTCGTACCATAAAGAGTCCGGCTATCACCGGAGACGCCGCCGTAGGGCAGCTCCCCGTCGCCCGGGTAGGCGCTGAAACTGTGCAGGTCGGTATATCCGGTCCCGTCGGTATTGATGGAAAAGACCGTCCCGTAGTAGTTGGGCCCGTAATATGACGCCGTGCCGTAGAGAACACTCCCGTCGGAAACCAGGGTTCCGGACGGCGCGACGGCAGCATCAGTCTGGACCCCGAAATGATGAAGAACGGTATAACCAGTCCCGGACGGGCCGATCGCGAACACCGTCCCATAATCGGCCGCTCCCCCGTAACTGGTTGTCCCGTAAATAGTGCTTCCATCGGAAACCAGCGTTCCATGCGGTTCCGCTCCGTCATTGTCGGTCCACCCGGCGAAACTATGAAGGATCGTGTAACCGGTCTGAGCCGGACTTCCGGACAGGCAGACTGCGAAAAAAACCAGTACTATCGCCAGAGAAACAAGTCTTTTCATCATCTATCCCCTCTTTATGGAGTTACCACCGTTGAATATTTTCGCTTTTATTATGATAAAAAATTAACTCACTTCCGTCAATTAAATTTAATCTACCGATTCACGGCGAAACAACTCCCTCTCTCTCCTTAATCTTATCCCGCCAGATATGGGCCCGGGTAAAATTAGGGTCCAGACGGAGGGCCTCCTCCATCCGCTTTTCCGCCTCATCGAGACGCTCTTGGTAATAGTAGACCACGCCCAGGTTAAAGACAGCCTCTATCATTCCCGGCTTAAGTTTGAGCGCCTCCCGATAAGACGGAACAGCCTCAGAATACCGTCCGAGACGGGTATAGACGGAGCCAAGGTTATTGTACGCATCAGGTTGGCTGGAATCGAGAGCAATCGATCTCTCTAAAACCCGAACAGCATCGTGCGGCCGGCCAGCCAGGCCATAAGCAGCCCCCAGCTTGGTCAACGTCGATGGAGCCTCCGGCTGGAGTGAGACCGCGGTCTCGAATTCTCTGACCGCCTCCGGGATCCGGTTGAGCTCGAGAAGGGCTTTGCCCAGGTTCCCGCGGCAACGCGCGTCCCGGGGCTTGATCCGGAGCGATTCCCGGTATTCCCCTACCGCTTCATCGAGGCGACCTTCCGCCAGGTATATGTTCCCGAGGTTATACCGTGCCCGGGGGCTCCCCGGCGAGGTACGGGCGGTCGCTCGGTAGATCGTCTTATTATCCTTCCAGTCGAGATTGCGACGAATGGTGAGGGCAGCCAAGGATACTATAATGGCGAGTAACAGGGCACAACCAATCAGGGAGTTTTTAGATCCCCTCGTTCCAGGTAAGTTGCTAATCGTAGTGCCCCGCCAAGGCGGGGCACTACTTAGATTTTTGGGACCCCGAATTATAATCTTTTCAACAGAGATGGCTATGAGCAGAAAAAAACCGACCGAGGGGAGGTAAAGCCAGTGATCGGCCATCTCCGCGTTGAGGGGGAACCAGTTCATATACGGGAGTAACGCGAGAAAGAACCAGGCAATGCCGAAGAAGACCAGAGAAGAACGGCGGTACGCCTTCGCCAGGCAGACAGCCGTTCCCGAGATTACACCTCCCGCCAACAGGACGGGGGGGGAGAAGAAGGTCGTGGCAAGGGGGATGAGACGTTCCATCCGGAGATGGAAGGGGAAGATGAGCACCTTAACATAAAGGAGTACAACCTTCCAGCCGGTAAGGAACCTTGCATAAAAGGGATAGGGGTTCGAGGTAATCGGGATGGCTCCGCTCCGCAAAGCGATGTAACGGGCCGCCGCGTAGAAGAGAATGATCAGAAAGAAAAAACCATAGTACCACCCGGCCGCGGGATCGGATAAATGCCTTCCCTCTCCGGATTCGGCCGGTTTCTTTCGCAAGGTAACATCACAGAGAAGAACCAGAAACGGCAGAATCAGAGCCGCTTCCTTGGCCAACAGTGCGAGCAGAAAAAAAAGAACCGATAGGATCAGCCAACCGGACTTTTTAAACCAGACCGCTCGATTCGAACGCAAACGTTTTTTTTCTATGAGAAAAAATAATAAAGAGAGAAATACAAAAAATGCCGATAGTAGATCCGCCCGGCCGGAGATATATGATACCGCCTCGGTCTGGACGGGGTGAATCAGAAAGATCAGTGAGGTGATAAAAGAAACCGGACCGCGGCTGGTAAAGAAGAATAAAATAAAGTAAACCAGGATCGCGTTAATTATGTGAATGAGGATGTTGGTGAGATGGTAGCCAAGAGGATTCAGGCCCCAGACAGCATAATCGGCGGCGTAGGTGAGTGACTGAAGCGGCCGGTAAAAGTTCCCCTTGATACCGATGAAGATACCCCCGGTAAAGAGTTCGGGGAGCGCGGGCAACGAACGGATCGCGGGATTGCCGAGCACCAGGTTTTCATCGTCCCAGACAAAGGAATTTGGAAGCGAATCAGCGTAAACAACCAACCCGATTAAAATCAGTACTGATACCGCCAGGGAGTTGAAAGCGGTGTGTTTGTTGGTTTGGTTCTTTTCCATTTTGTGCTGGTAATATATTGTATTACCATAACGATAACGAAGATCAGATAGTATAGAAATATTTTTTTTTACGGAGCAAACATTTAAGAGCGTCCCATTTTCTTGAGGTAGACTTGAAATAAAAAGCATGGGGCATTACACTGAGGTAGATTTAATCAGCAAATTAAAGCCTCAGGAGGTAATCCCCATGCAAGTATTTATTGAGCTCC
>JAVCDH010000100.1 GCA_030765805.1 Candidatus Euphemobacter frigidus | reverse complement strand
TGTCTGGATGCAATTCAACTGTATTTTCGGTCTAAAGCGCGATTATTTGATGATTGAATAGCATGGAATTCAAGGTCTTTAAAAAATAAGTTCCAAGGAATCGGATAAGAAGTTGTCATACTTAGAAGATAGGCGCGATCTGTGCTGCATCGTCCCATCTATCGGGTGGTAAAGGAGACCATAATCGATGACACGTAAGAGAAATATGAAGATGACAATATTTTTATTCTTTCTCCTGGCATCCGGCTCGGTGGTTTACGCGGGGTTGGAGGAAGGGAAGCTGAAGCCGGTTATCCTGGTCCTTCCGTTCGAGAATTCGACCGGGCTTTTGAAATACGAGCCGCTGGAGAAGGGGCTCCGGGACCTCATTATGGCCGATCTCTCACAACAAGAGGGGATTACCGTTGTGGATAGGGATAAGATTAAAGCTATAACAAAGGAACTCAGCTTAAAATTCAGTGGTCTAATCGATAGAAAACATATCTTAAGAATCGGGCAGGTGACCGGCGCGAATCTGGTTCTAAGCGGCGGTTTCCTTCTTGATCAAGATAAGCTTATTATCGATGCCCACATTTACGATATCGCGACCACTCAACTCGTTACTTCAGAAAGGGCGCAGGGAGAGATCGTCAATATTGTTGCTATCGAAGAAGAGCTGGTGGGAAAACTCCTTAAAGATATCGATATGAAAAGCAGCGCTATTAAAAATCGGGAGATTGATAATCACCCATCGGTGACCCTTCATTATATCAGAGGCCTGGGATATTATTATGTTGGCCGTTTCAACCGAGCCGGGAAGGAATTTATGGAGGCTCTCCAGTTAAACCCGGACTTTCACGATGCCCGGCTCTTCCGAGCCCGGTCCTATCTCGGGGACAAAGAGTATCAGCACTGTCTTATTGAGCTTCAAAAACTGATGAGATTGGGGGAGACGTATCCCAAACAGAGTGAGGCTCAAGAGTTATCGCGGGAATGTGAGAAGCTATTAAGCGAGGAGAAAAACTGAATAGATGAACCATCGAAGCCGCATCTTATATTTAGCGAGTATTATCATCAGTCTGAACTTGATCCCCTTTTTAATCCCCGGGCGATCTCTCAGCTCCGGCCGGGGAGGGAAGAAGTTCACCCTCACTATTCTGGACTTCACCAACCGGAGCCAGGACCCCCGCTGGAGAGGTCTCTCGCGGGGGATCGCCGATAGGTTGATTACCAATCTTTCTCAAACCGGGCGGATTACGATCGTTGAGCGGGAGCGGATGCAGGAAATCCTGGATGAGCTGGACCTGAGAAAGAGCGCCATCATCGACAAGAAATCGGCCGATCTGGTCGGCCGGGCTGCTAAAGCTAAGAAAGCCCTCTTTGGCGGGTTTGAGGTAGAGGGTAAAGAATTGAGGATTGAAGCCCATCTGGTTGATATCCGGACCGGTAAGCTGGAACGTGTTGAGTGGGTGACCGGGAAAACCAGTGAACTCTGTACTCTGCTCCACGATCTCTCAGTGGATATTGTTAAGCGGTTGAATATAACCCTGACTCCGGAAGAAGCAGCCAGTCTGTACTACTGCCCCACTGATTCACTGGACGCGGTTAGTCATTACTATCTGGGGCTGGAAGAAGTTGATAACGGACAATACCTCGAGGCCCTAACTCAGTTTCAGGATGCTCTGAAAAAAGACTCCGGATATTTCGAACCAAGGTTTCAGATGGCAAAGACTTACCGCAAACTGGACGAGCCCCGCCACGCTCTGGTCGAGCTGGATAAAATTATTGCGGGGCCATATAGCCGGGTAGAGATTGAGCGGGCTCTTGTGGAAGCGGGGCGGATTCATGAAGAGGATCTGAAAGACGATCGCAAGGCGCTGACATATTATGAAAGATTGATCAACCGACACCCGGAGATGAAACTGTCTCCGGCACAACTTGTAGAAAAATATTTTCCCCTAAGCCAGAAAGTTAAAAGCTTATGGGAGATGATCAGCGTCAAAAGAATGATACAATTGCAAAAAATCGGTAAAAGAGTTTCCCCGGAAGCGAAGAAGGAATTTAAGGAGATCATTACCGGATTTTTCAAGGCAAAGGCTCGTTTAGAGATCGCTCTCTTCCTGGCGGCGGGTTGCTATCAGAGATTGGGGGACGCGGATAAAGCGTTTTTGCTATTAGAGAAGCACTTTGAATTATTGCGATGGCTGGCCCACGAAGACCGGGAATTGAATCTTAAAGGTTTTAAGTATAAAGATGCCGCCGCGACCGAATTAATAATTCTCTATGATAGTCTCCTGACAGAAGGCAATCCTCCGAAAGACACACCGCCCTGGGCGCTTGTCTTTAATCTTGAGGAACCTGTTATCAAGGGTATGTTCACCGACAAGGAACGATACCGGTATGGTCTCAAGCCGTTACACGCGTATCCCTATGGGAAGTACTTTTTGCAGGCCCCGCCCGGTCTCCAGATTGATAAGCTCATCACCAGGGCTTCAGCCGGGATAAAATGTGTTCCGGCATTTTACGGGTTGAGGTTCTTTACACTGGAGATCATGGACGATATAAATTCACCGAAATATGTCCTTCAAACTCCCGCTCTCGATCATTATGCTCACTCCGCCACCATCTCCACCGAGCGTTCGGAGGAGGTGACACTCCCGGAAGGAACGAGGTATATCCTGATGAGAGTCTTCGACGGAGCGAGCACGGAACTGAAGGATTGGGAGGTACGGGCAGTACTTTCACCGTTTATTCCCCCGGCCAAGAAGGTAGAGGAAGAAAAGAAAGAGAAAAAAAAGGCGGAATTAATTATCCAGGCACTCCCTTTTGATCTCCGTCTTTTTGTCGATGGGGAACTCAAAGATATCCCTCCCGAACAGGATGGAGAGATTCGCCTTGAGTTGGATCCGGGGGAGCATCAGCTCCGGCTGGAACGGGAAGGGCTTCCCGAACTTAACGATAAGGTTATCCTGGAAGAGAATTCTGAGCTATATCTCATTTACGATCTGGAAAGCAACTGGGACCGGGGATATGAGTACTACATCAGCGAAGATGCTCCCGATTACGGCGCTCAGAAATTGCTTCAGGACAGTAAAGGCGAGTACCGGCTATTTTACAGTACGAGAGAAGCGGAGCGGGTAAACCTGTATACGCTTACTTCTCCCGACCTGATCCATTGGTCCCAACCGAGGCCCCTTTCGGCAAATTCGTCTTTCAATGATCAAGATCCGCGGGTCTTTATCGATGAAGAGGGCATCTTTAGAATGGCCTGGTGGTCCGACCGTCCGGTTTATCGGGCGGAACCAACTCAACGCTCTTTTTCCAATAATCGCCGTCTCTGGTACTCATCTTCACGGGACGGCTTAAATTGGGATTCGCCCCAGATGCTTCCCATCAAAGGGAAGTATTTAGAAGATTATTTTTCATTTTTCCAGGATTCAAAAGGATTCTACCGACTTTATTATATTGGGGGGGAGCAATATGATGAGAAAGAGATAAGGATGATAGGGTCTCCCGATGGTAAAAACTGGAGTTCCGGCCCCCCGATAAGAAACATTGAGAAATCCAGAGCCATAAGATTAGAATCTAATGATAATTATCCATATGGAATCGGAGAAGCGGATTTCGCGGTTGAGATTGAACCGGGAAGGTTCTGGTTATTAAATTGGGTGGTAGAAAAGGAAGAACACCGATTGGAGATACGCGAATCAACTGACGGGATCAACTGGGGTGAGCCCCGGCCGGCTATTACCTTCCCCTATAAGGTGGACCCGAAAGAAGTATACCGGTTCACCGGTGGCGGTTTTAGTCAATATTCTACCCGGTTCAGCTATTGGCCGATCAGAGATAAAAACGGTGAGTATATAATCAGCGGCAAAAGAGGAGGAACCGCATTTTATGTAACTTCTCCCGATGGGATAAACTGGTCCGAGCCGTTGCGGATCAGGTGGCTTGATGCCGGCGGCCCGATTCTTCAGGATAGCCGGGACCGGTATATTGGTCTAAGTCCGATCTATAGGCGGTGGTCCGGAAGTCCGAATCTGCGCTCGGTTATCTGCCGGCCGGGGAAACTCCAATCTCCACCGCTCATTCCATTTATCGATCCGTTTTCTCAAAAAGTACCCGGCGGTGACATGTGGTCCAGAAATAAATTATTTCATTTAAATCTAATCAGCGGAGAGGATACGGTCTTTATCGATCGCGATACATTATGGATATATTCCCCCTACGGCAATTTGGGTAGCGTCCCCAAAAATAAGATATATCCGGATAATGCTACCAAGCACGAAGATAGCATTTCCGCTATTCTTCCCGTCCGGGATATCAAGAGCGGGCCGGAGGGAGTCTGGATCGCCAGCGGGAGCACGGGGTTTTATCACCGCAACCGGCAAACCGGTAAATGGGGACATATCGGAATTGAGAATGGTCTGAAGAGTGAACTGGGCTTATGTCTGGCTGTAGACGGGAATACCCTCTGGCTGGCCACCGCCGCCGGTCTGACCCGGTATGACCGTAAAGAAAAGAAAGTTATCGAGGTTTTAACCGAAAAGGAAGGCTTGCCCTCGAATTGGATTCACGCTCTGGCCGCCGCCGGGGAGAAACTTTATATCGGGACCGAAAAAGGCCTGGCCGTGCTTGATAAAGACAGCGGTTCGATAAAAAATTATGATTATCAAGATTTTCTCTGTAATCCGGATTACGGCCCGGAGGATCTGGAAAGAGACGAGGGGATAACCGGTTTCCGGCAGGGGATCGTCTCCCTTAACTATGGGCAGGTGCGGGACATTGAAGTGGATCCGGATTCGATCTGGGTGATGGCCGGCGGTTTATCCCGTTTCGACAGGACCACCGAAAAATGGGAGCGGATCTTCGACTATCTTTATACCTGGGATATAGCTTCCGATGACCGGTACGTCTGGATGGCTACCAACATGGGATTACACAGTTATGAGAAAGAGACCGGGAAGCTCAGGCGTCATCCCCTCTCCCTGAAATATGACCGGCCTTATGAGTACATAGACTCCTTGGCCCTGGATGGAGATGACCTCTGGTATTCTTCCGGCTACTACATTTACCGGGCGAAAAAATCAAGCTTATTTGAAAACCAGGTAAAGGCTGAAAAGAAACCGGCTCGGATGAAAAGGTATGATTAATTTCGGCAGTAATTACCAAAGAAAACCGGAAAAGAATGTCTAATTTAATATAAAGGCGGGATGAAGAGCGAAGAAGAGAATGAACTGATTAGACGATGCCGGGAGGGGAACCTGAAGGCGTTCGGGGAGCTGGTAAATGAATATAAATCCCGGGTTTACGCTGTCGCTTTCCGGATAGTGGGGAATCCCGCCGACGCCGATGATTTATCACAGGAGGCTTTTATCAGGGCCTATCGATCTTTAGTGAAATTTCGCGGGGAATCATCCTTTTATACCTGGATTTATAAAATTGTGACCAATCTCTGCCTCAATCATCGAAAGAAAAATATGAAAATAATCAAGTCTTCATTTGATGAACGATTCGTCGATCCCGATTCCCGGAAGGCGGGATCGAATCCTCTTCCGGGAGAAGGAAAAGAAACGCGGGCGGAAATTTTTAAGGCTCTTGGTTCCCTTAAGGATTCCTTTCGTATGGCATTGGATCTGGTAGTTTTTCAGGGGCTTTCTCATCGGGAAGCCGCGGAACTGGCCGGCTGTTCGGAAGGGACGATATCATGGCGGATCTTTAAAGCCCGCCAACAATTAAGAGAGCAGCTGGCCGCGTATATATAGGAGCAGGAGGTTATAACTCATGAACTGCAGTGGCAGGGAAAAGCAGATTTCCGATTATATCAATGGCGCTCTTGATGAAGCGGAGAGCCGTGAACTGGAAGAGCATATAGATAGCTGTCCCCAATGCCGGGAGATATTGGAAGAGATGAAGAAAACCGACCGCCTGATCCGGGATCATCTGGAAGAGAGTCCGCCGCCGAAATATTGGAGTGATTACTGGCCTCGCCTGAAAGGAAAAATTCTGGAGGAAGAAGGAAAAGAGCGCCGGAATTTCCTTTCTCCCCCGGGGTCTATTTTTACTCATTGGCGCTGGCAAACAGTCCTCGCGGTGGCGGCCGTGCTGCTTCTTTTTCTGGGGGGAGGGGGCTTATTATGGAGGATGGCGTTTCTCCAATCTCAACTTCAAACGAAACTCCGACGGACAAATGAATTGGTGATGAGGTTAAAGAGAAGGGGAATATCTGATAGTGGATATGGACCCACCGGTAATTTTATCCCGGCGGGAAATATCCGGAAAGACATCTCTCTCTTTCAGGGGCTTCAGGGTAGCTTCGCTAATAATATGGAATGGGTGGTGATTGATGGCGACCGGGTCGATCTCTCCCTTTCGCAGGAGCAGGATACGCAATCCGGGCTCGCCCCGGCGCCGCTGATTTATCTCAATATTAAAGTCTTTCAGAAAGAATCCGGCCGAGAAGAGACAATGGTATCATCTCCCCGCGCCGTTATCAGGAACGGGCGGGAGTTGAACGCGAAATTCGAGACTCCCTGGGAATGCGGACTGGTCTACCGGGTCCGGTCCCGTCCGCGACTGCTGGAAGGAGCTGATCTGATATCCCTGGAGATCGAGCTGGAATTTTCCCGTGCCTTCCCCGGAAGTATCCAGGAATCCCGGGCTTTTCAACTCTCCACTATCGCCGTTATTAAGGCGGGGGAGGCAGTAACTCTGGGGTCGGTGCTTCTGGGTGATGAACACTACCGGGTGGAGATAATGGCAACTTTGGAAGGTTCTCTCCCCGTTCCACTCCGGGAGAAGGAAGGCTATGTTAAAATATAGCTTAATAATCGCGATAGTATTATTCCCTCAGATCTCCGGGTTCGGCGAACCGCCGATCACCCTTGACCCCGGAGACGGCGCGATCCGTTTTTTTTCGGAAGAAGTTATCGGCCGGGTAATTCAGGTTGAGGGCTTGCCCGAGACCGGACGGGTAATCCTCTATTGGAAGACCCTGGTCGGACCGGCGGTAATCGAGAAGGGTGCGGTTGAGGTCAAGCGGGGAGACGACAATACCGGAATAGCGGAGGTAAGGCTCAACTTTCCCGAGGTGAAAAGGCGAACCGGCTTGGCCTGGCTGGTGGAATTGGTCAGTAAAGGAAAGACATTAAAAAAAGAGGTAATTCAATACCAACTATTTCCCCGGACTAACCCTGAGGCTCTCAAAGATATATTGCGTAAGAAGAAGGTGGGTATCTATGACCCCCGGGGAAAATTGAAAAAAATGTTTCAAATCGGGGGGATTAACTACGAAGATCTTGCCGGGCAGTTGGCTCTAAAAAACTTCAATGGCGACCTGTTGTTGATCGGCCCCGGGGCGATTAACACGTCGTATAGCGCTGTTTTTGATATTGTCGGTAAGATGGAATCCGAGATAGAAGTGGTCTGCTTTCGCCAGACTGTATTGCCCCGGGAGATGCCGTTTCCTCTGGAGTTATTAACCGGGGTTGAGGCGGTTAAAGGGGGAGGGATAATCATGGCGCCGGGTCATCCCATCTTTTCCGGTTTAGACGAAGATGATTTCCGGGGCTGGAGGGGGGATTTCGCCTCATTCTCCCCGCCGATGAATAAGCCGTTCTGGGGGAATTACCGATCGTTGATGGATCTTCGTCTGGTGGGGAAGGAAAAAGAGAAGAGAGGATCTCTGCTCCTGGAGGCATTTTTGGCCGGGAAGAAGATGATCTTCTGTCAGCTTCCTGTCTGCGATACTATCCCGGAGGAACCGGTCGCCGCGATTTTATTTGAAAATCTGATCCGGTATTCACTATTGCCTCTTGATGAAACGGGGGAAGCCGCGCTTCTCTCTCCCCCGGGAGGTGCGATCGGTGATTTTTTTCGTAAGCTGGGTTTGGTCGCCCGATCGAATCCCGTCGATCTCACTCGATTCGATCGTATCGTCCTGATATACAACCAGGAGTCGAAAGAATATATCTCCCGGGAGGGAGTTAATCTTCCGACCTGGTTGGAAGAAATACTTCGAAGGGGAGGTACGGTCCTGATTCTGGGACTTGAACCGGATACTATCAGATCCCTGGATAAGATTTTGCCGAAGGGCCTGAGATTGGATAAGGTGATCGCGCCGGTTACGCGGGGATTTGTAAAAAGAGACTCTCCATTTTTCTGGGGGATTGCCGATTGCGAATGGACTGAATGCGTCGGGGAGACGGAGGAGTTCTTTGAAGATAAACCCGTTTACGAAATTGTCCCGGTCTCCAGCGAAAAAGGCTGTCCTCTCACCACTCCTCCGTTTATTTATCAGCTCCGTTCCCGGGAAGGAACTATTATAATCTGCCAATGGCCGTTCTTCCGGCAAGAGAAGGACAGAGAAAGCCTCCGGATATTGTGTCAGTTTCTTACCAATCTCGGTTTTCGTTTGAAAAAAAACGAGAAATTCCTCCAAGGATTCGAGAAATAGGTTGTCTATTTTAATAAACAAAACCCGTCCTAGATGGGAAGGAGTGAAAGGATGAAAAGAAAGATGGTTAGTTGTATTCTGGTGACAATTTTATTGTTAGGCGGAGTATTGACTTTCGCCGGCGCGGGTTCGGGAGGAACGATCAACGTGGCAGTCTTTGATTTTGATACCAAGGAAGCCGGGGTAAGCAAATTAGGTCCTCGGATCGCCGACATGATCACCGCCTATCTCTCCCAGAACCCGGACCTCAATCTGGTAGAGCGGGCTGAACTGGATAAAGTTCTCTCGGAGATGGGCCTGAGCATGACCGGGATAGTAGATCAGGCTAAGGCGGTTCAAGTCGGACATGTGGTAGGAGCGAAGATCCTGGTTACGGGACGGGCTTTCCCGGTTGATGGTGAGTTGGTGATCGTGGCTAAGATCATCGGCACCGAGACTACCCGTGTCTATGGGGATGTCGCCAAAGGATCTCTATCCGGTAAATTGATTTCCCTGATCAATGATATTGCGGTTAAAGTAGCTAAAACCATCAAAGATAAAGGTACGGAACTTCTGCCAGCGTCCGAGCAGGAAGTGGATAAGGTCGCGATCATTCAGGAAAAATTAAAGGGAAAAAAATTGCCCCGGGTAGCGGTTAAGATTGAGGAGACACATATCGGCTCCAGACCAATCGATCCGGCCGCCGAGACCGAGTTTATCTATCTCCTCCGGAAATGCGGTTTTGAGGTGGTGGATCAAAGCGACGAAGTTTTGAGCAACTGGGCGAAAGCCTACTTGAAAGATTCCGGCACCGAGCTGCCGGAATTGCTCCAGACTGTTGATATTGTGCTGGTCGGAGAAGCATTCAGTCAGTTCGCCGCCCGGACGGGTGATCTGGTTTCCAGCAAGGCCCGAGTCGAGGTTAGGGCCATCGACGCCCATAACTCCCGCATCCTGGCGATCGACCGGACGACGACTACCGCGGTGGACCTGGCCGAGCAGATCGCCGCCAAGACCGCCCTTCAGGAAGGAGCGCTTGATATAGCCGTCAGTCTTATTCCGGAGATGGTTGAGAAGTGGCAGAGCGAACTTCCCGAAGCTGATTCTTCCCAGTCTGATAATTAGTCTCTGAATGAAAATAAACAAATCCGAATTGTCATTGAGACCCCGCGCATAATTTATGTGCGGGGTCTCAATATTTAATATACATGTGATTGAAGTTTAGCTAATTATATTTTTTATCAGGGAGAAAATTAGAAATGAAAAATCACAAAACGTTGTCAATTATTTACAGTATTGTTGGAATTGGAGTTATCTGTTTATCAGGCATTACTGGAGGTTTTAGTGGAGATTTGAAATTCAATTATCCTGGAAAGGTATACAAAAAAGAAGTGAAAATCGGAGAAGAAGTAATTCAATATGAATTAAAAATATACCAGCCGCCAATAAGTATGCCTAATCATTTTTATGAATCAGAAAAGGAAGCGAATCTCTCAGAGCCCGAAGATGTTATTAATGCGTTGTATTCATCATTGAATAGAAACAAAAAATGGTTTTTAAGTTTACATACCAAAATGGCGGCCGAGTGGATAATAAAAGGCAATAAAAAATCGAATGGCAAGTATTTAGAGGAATTTAAAAAAGGAAAACCGTACGAAAGTCCGATTAAGTCTGGCAATTACGACAAACTTTTATATCGGATGGATTATAAATCTGATAGTTTTAAGCGAAGTATAATATTTTATGTCGCATATATAGATGGAGATCCTGTATTAGAAGGAATCGGATTTAAAAAATTTATATTTAAAAACAGTAAATGGTTAGTATGTGCTTTTAACGAGGGAAATAGTAAAATAGAACAATATTTTCACCATAGACCATTGGAGCAATTAATCGGAGAAAAATGAAGTTCATAGTTTAACCCGGATTATTCGTATTCTGAGCCTTGGCCGGTGTATACAGTGACGGCCTTTTCCTCACCTTCCCGGTTGATAGTCAATATGACTGGTTCATTGAGCTGATGCTTGATAACCGCCCGCTGGACTTCCCGGATGGTATTGACCGGATTATCATCCACCTTGATGATGATATCCCCCGGCATTAACCGGGCCTTTTCCGCGGGAGAGTTAATAAAAACGAAGTCGATGAAGACTCCGGAATTCCGGTCCAGGAATTTTCGGGCTCTAGCCGGGCTTAACTGTCCCAGCATGATACCGATTCGGGGGCGCCGGTAGGCTCCTTCTTTAATAATCGCATGGGCGATATCCATCGCCAGGTTAGAGGGGACCGCGAAGCCGATTCCCAGATTGCCTCGGGAAAGCGGGCCGGCGGTGGTGATCGCGTCGTTGATGCCGATTAATCTCCCGTCTACGTCGATCAGAGGGCCTCCGGAGTTTCCGGGATTGATTGAGGCATCGGTCTGAATGAAATCCTCGTAAGGGAGGAGGCCGACCGAACGGCCTTTCTGGCTGATGATTCCGATCGTCACACTCCCGGATAGAGCGAAGGGTGATCCGATGGCCACCGCGAATTCTCCCACCCGGACCCGGTCGGAATCGGCCGGGGGGAGGGGGATGAATTCTTCTCCAGTACCTTCAATCTTTAAGACCGCCAGGTCCGACTTAATGTCCCGTCCGATTAATTCAGCCGGATATGCAGTCCCATCATGGAGAATCACCTCGATCTCCCGGGCATCGAGAACAACATGATTACAGGTCAGGATATATCCCTCCGGGGTGATGATCACCCCGGATCCCTGTCCTAATTCCCGCCGGGGAACTGATAAGAGATATCCCCAGAGGCTGTCCCGGGCCGGTTGAGAGCGGATGGATTCGGTCCGCACCACCACTACGGAAGGGAGGGCTTTTTCCACCGCGTCGGCGATTTCGGTGCCGATCCGCCGGGCCAGGCCCGGATGATCGAGTATGGAAATCGGGGGTTGGATGATCTCTTCCCGGCCGGGGGAAGGGGAATGAGATGTTCCTGTTTCAGTTTGTTCGCTGCAGGCCGTCAGGATCAGGAGCAAAGCCGCCAGACGAGCAGATAATTTGATCAGCTGACTGTTTGTCATAATGATTCCTTAGTTAGCGCCTTCGGCGCTAACTAAATAGATTATCAAATCTGCGGTTTGATATCGATTAAAATTTCGCCCGTTGACATGTAGTATTTATTATTGCGAGTATAGTCAGCTATGTGGATTCAAGAGCCGGTTCAAAACTATTCCGGAATTCAATTATCCACGAAAAAAAGAAGGTATGGTGAAATGAGCTTATCGCCTGGCAAAGTAAATTAAATTATCTGATTTAAAAAATGATATTTTCGGTCATCAGAAAAGATAAAAATACCAATGCCCGGAAGGGAAAGCTCGTACTGGCCCACGGGGAAGTGGATACTCCTTGCTTCATGCCGGTGGGGACCCAGGGGGCGGTGAAGACGATCACTCCGGAAGAGCTGAAGAGCCTGGGGGCGCAGATCATCCTCTCCAATACATATCACCTGGGGCTCCGGCCCGGGATCGAGATCATTGAAAAGGCCGGCGGCCTCCACGCCTTCATGCACTGGGACGGGCCGATCCTGACCGACAGCGGGGGGTACCAGGTCTTCAGCCTGGCCGATCTGCGGAATATCTCAAAAGAGGGTGTCACCTTCCGGGACCATATCGAGGGGACGCTTCACACGCTCACCCCCGAGAAGTCGATCCGGATTCAGCAGGCCCTGGGCGCGGATATCATCATGGCCTTCGACGAATGCCCGCCCTATCCGAGCGAGTATGATTATACTTGCAAATCCCTGGACCTGACCCTACAATGGGCGCTTCAATCTCGGGAAAGCCATACCGACGGCCCCCAGATTCTCTTCGGAATCGTCCAGGGGAGTATCTTCCCGGACCTCCGGCGGAAAAGCGTGGAGGAGTTGGAGGGGATCGGCTTTGCCGGGTACGGAATCGGTGGTTTGAGTGTGGGTGAGCCGAAGTCCCTGATGTTCGAGATCGCGGAATATACCGCCGGGCTCTTGCCCTCTGAGAAACCGCGTTATTTAATGGGGACGGGAACACCGGATGATCTGATCACTCAGATTGCCTTCGGGGTGGATATGTTTGACTGCACCGTCCCGACCCGGTACGGGCGGAACGGCACGGTCTTTACACCTTACGGGAAGATGGTTGTCCGGAACGCGCGTTATAGAGACGATCACCGGCCGATCGATGAAGAGTGCGGATGCTATGCCTGCCGGCATTATACCCGGGCCTATATCAGGCATTTATTCAATACCGGTGAGATACTGGGAAACCGGCTGGGGACATTGCACAACCTTCATTTTTATCTCAAGCTGATGAAGGGCGCCCGGCAGGCGATCGCGGAAGGAGAGTACGAGAAATTTAAAAAGGAGTTTCTGAATAATTATTCCGGTTCGGAATTTCAATAATTTTAAAGGAGGTAATGATGATGCAGTATATACCAATCGCGATGGCACCGCCCGGTGGCGGTGAAGGCGGCGGCGGCATGGGATGCCAGCAGGGCGAAGGCAAGGGAGGGATGGGGGGGATG
>JAVCDH010000089.1 GCA_030765805.1 Candidatus Euphemobacter frigidus | reverse complement strand
TATTTTTTTACAAGCTCTCCATTTGCTATAATCCTTTGTCGTTTTGATACTTTTGGACGTCGATAGTCCTTATGTCAGAATTAGAGAAACTATAATTATACCTGACATGAAGATCGGTTTCAAAAACTCATCCTTCCGGGCGATTGAAGACGAGTTTAAGTTCGGAAGATGGGGCGGGAAGGATGATCGCCGGCGTGGATGTTAATTATCGTGATGGCCGGGCGACCGCCGCCTGCGTCCTCTTCGCGGATTGGAGCGATGGAGAACTGTCCGGGAGATTCGTAAGCACGCTTCCGACCCCCGCTTCCTACCAGCCGGGAATGTTCTACCGGCGTGAACTCTTGCCCCTGACCGTCATCCTGGAGAAAGTCACCGGCCCACTGGATGCCGTAATCATCGATGGATATGTCTGGCTGGATGATCGTGGGAAACCGGGGTTGGGAGGGTATCTCTACCGGGCGCTGAAGGAATCGGTCCCGGTTATCGGCGTCGCCAAGAGCCGGTTCCGCGGTGAAACGTTCGCCGGCCGGGTCTTTCGGGGGAGGAGCAATCGCCCTCTCTACATTACCGCGGCGGGGATAAACCAGGAGGAAGCGGCCGATCATATCGGGTCCATGCACGGCCCTCACCGCATCCCGACCATGCTCCGGGAAGTGGACCGTCTCTGTCGGGAAGTAGACCAATAAATTAAAATGGGCCCGCCCGGGAATCCGGGCAGCCGGGGTCGCTCTTACAATATAATACCTCCGAATATGTGTGGTGATGATGTGTACCCTTCTTATCTTCAACTCTACCGGAGCAGTGAACTCCGGGAACGGATCGATCATGCCCTGGCACTGATGAATCCCTGCCGGCTCTGCCCTCGGGAGTGCGGGGTTAATCGCTTGGCGGGGGAGGAAGGGCTCTGCCGGACCGGGCGACTGGCCGGTGTGGCCAGCTATCATCCTCACTTTGGGGAGGAAGCGCCCCTGGTCGGGCGTTACGGCTCCGGTACGATCTTCTTCAGTTCCTGCAGTCTGCTCTGCTCATTCTGTCAGAACTACGAGATCAGCCACCGGAAGGGGGGGATTACTATCGAGCCCGATCAACTGGCCACCATGATGCTGGAACTGGCCGGACGCGGGTGCCATAACATCAACTTTGTGACCCCCACCCACGTAATCCCTCAGATCCTCGAAGCCCTGGTCCCGGCCATCGAGCACGGCTTGAAGATTCCACTGGTCTATAACTCCTCCGGGTACGACCGGGTGGAAACCCTCCGCCTCCTGGACGGGGTCTTTGACATCTATCTCCCCGACTTCAAGTTCTGGGAGAACCGATGGGCGGACCGTTTCTGCCGGGCGCCGGACTACCGGGAACACGCCCGGGAGGCGATCCGGGAGATGCACCGGCAGGTGGGCGACCTGGAGATCGACGACCGGGGGATCGCGGTGCGGGGGCTCCTCGTCCGCCACCTGGTCATGCCGGAGGGTATCGCGGGGACTGATGAGATCGCTTCTTTTCTGTCCCGGGAGATCTCCTCCGGCACCTATCTCAATATCATGGCCCAGTACCATCCCTGCGGCACCGCGACCGATGACCCGGTGATCGACCGTCCCCTCCGGGACACCGAGTTTAGAGAGGCCCTGGCCGCCGCTCGGAGAGCCGGCTTGAGCCGGGGGATTGAATAAATGCCAGATAGTGAGGTAAACATTATATTTGAGTAACATAAAATCCTGCCCCCCTCTCTTGCCTTTTATCCCATCTTAATGTAATATATTGATAACGGAAGCCTTCAGGTTGTCATAATATGGCCCCACCGAGGCGGGGCCGTTGTTTACCAGCTTATTTCACAATCTAACGAAAGAAGGAGGAGAAATGAGAAAGGTATTAGTCGCCGAGGATGATGAGGTCTCTCGGGAGATTATCGTCCATATCGTGGAAGACCTGGGATTAACGGCCATCCAGAGTTCCAACGGCAAGATTGCTCTGGAGATACTCTTCGATAACCCGGATATCAATCTCCTGATATCCGATATTATGATGCCGGAACTGGACGGCATGATGCTGATCAAGATAATAAGGGGGAAAGAGAAGTTCGCGAATCTGCCTATTATAATAATCTCCGGGGTTGCCGCCTTAAATGAGTTGGAGCATATCCTGGAACTGGGGCCGTCGACCTTCCTGGATAAGCCCTTAAACTCATCAGAGTTGAAGAGAAATATCAAAGAATTATTAAAGATTGAATAACGCTGCCGAAAGATGGCCAAATGAACTGCCCCTCTCAAGACACCCCAACAACCCCCGAAAATGCCGCCACTTTGCTCAATAACGGGGACAAGCTCTTTAATCGCGGCCGGTATGAAGACGCAATAACTTTTTACCAGAAAGCCCTTGAAATCGATCCGGAGGTGAACTTCTCCTGGACGGTGAAAGCCGCCCTGCTTTCCCGACTCGGTCGGCATTCGGAGGCCTCCTCCTTCTATGAAAAGCACCTCGCGCTCCATCCCCAGGATATCCGGATCTGGAAGCTGAAAGGTGAAGAATGCGCGGCGGCCGGACAGTTCAGGGATGCTCTTGACTGTTGCGAGAGAGCGCTCCAGCTGAACTCTCAGGATGTTGTAGTCCTGCTGTATAAAGGGTATCTGCTCGCGGATAAATTCCAAAAATATGAGAAAGCGATTGAATGTTATGAACTTGCCCTCTCCATTACGCCGCGGGACCCGAAAATATGGCGTCTGAAAGGGGGGGCCCTGCATAACCTGGACTTCTTCAAAAAGGCCATAACCTGCTATAACAAGGCCCTCAAGATCAACCGAAAGGACGCCCGGATCTGGAAAGATAAAGGCGACACTTTAAACTGCCTGGCTCGGGGTGAGAAAGCTCTCGTCTGCTACAATAAAGCTCTTCAAATTGATCCTGAGAACGCGTCCTTATGGTATATTACGGCCCTTACCTACGATGATCTCGGGGATTCCTCAGGCGCGGTCGATGCCTATCGGCAAGTAATCAAATACGCGGTCCCGGCCCAGTCCGGTCTGATAAACCAGGCCCGAATCGTGCTGGACAAGTTAAGCTCCGCCACCGCCAAGTAATAAACTCACCATGATCTCTCTCAAAAAAGCGTCCGGAAAAGATTGGGCGCTTATCCAGGCCGGGGGAAACGGTCGATGGTTTTCTTTCCGGCATCCGGTGGAAGTGATCGAAGTCAGCGAGGTGGCAGATCTCCTTCCCGGTCTTCGCCGGGTTGAAGAACTGGTCGAGAACCGGGGGCTTTACGCGGCCGGCTTCATCAGTTATGAAGCCGCCCCGGCTTTCGACACCGCGCTCCGGACGCGGCCGCCGGGTCCCTTCCCCCTCCTCCGTTTTGGTATCTACTCCCAGCCCGAGATAGTTCAACCCCCTCCCTTCGGCGGAGGAATACAACCGGGTCCATGGGTGCCCTCAATTACAAAGCGGGATTACCGGAGGGGAGTCAATCGGATAAAAGAACAGATCGCGCGGGGGGAGACCTACCAGGTGAACTACACGCTCCGTCTCTCCACTCCCTTTACAGGCGACGCGTGGAGTTTATTCCTAAATATGATCCGGGCCCAGGAGTCGGAATACGGTGCTTTCATCGATACCGGGCGTTACGCGATCTGCTCGGCCTCGCCGGAGCTCTTCTTCCTTCTGGAAGGCCGTCACCTCACCACCCGTCCCATGAAAGGAACCGCCGCCCGCGGACGTACCTTCTCCGAAGACTCCGCGCAAGCAGAGTGGCTTTATCATTCGGAGAAGAACCGGGCCGAGAACCTCATGATTGTCGATATGATCCGGAACGATCTGGGGCGGATCGCCCTGACCGGGAGTGTCCGGGTGAGGCGGCTCTTTGAGGTCGAGCGTTATCCGACAGTCTTCCAGATGACCTCCACCGTCACCGCGCGGACTACGGCACCCTTCTATGAGATCGTAGCTTCCCTCTTCCCGTGCGCTTCCGTGACCGGAGCCCCTAAACCAAGAACCATGAAGATCATCGCCGAGCTGGAGGCCACGCCGCGCCGGGTCTATACCGGCTGTATCGGCTTCTTCTCCCCCGGCCGGAGAGCACGGTTCAACGTGGCGATCCGGACTGTCATCGTTGATCGGGAAGCGGCTCTCGCCGAGTATGGGGTCGGTGGAGCGATTGTCTGGGATTCCGCTATTGAGGAGGAATACGAGGAATGCCGGATTAAAGCCCGGATCCTTACGGCGAAGCAACCGGATTTTTCCCTCCTGGAGACGATGTCCTGGACCCCGGAAGAAGGGTACTTCCTGCTCGAGCGGCACCTCGACCGCTTGGAGAAATCCGCCTCCTATTTCGGCTTTCCGGCTGATACCGGCCGGATTCGTGAAATATTGATCTCGCACGCGCACCGCCGGCCCCGGTTCCCCCACAAGATACGGTTACTGGTAAACCGGGACGGGAAAATAACCTGTGAAGAAATCCCGCTGCCCGGGCAGCCCAAGAGCCGGAACGTGCGAATCAAGCTGGCCCCTTTCCCGGTTGATTCACGCGACTTTTTCTTATATCATAAGACCACTAATCGCCGGCTTTATGAAGCCGCGCGGGCGGCCTGCTCCGATTGCGATGATGTCCTGCTCTGGAACGAACGGGGAGAGGTTACCGAGACCACGATCGCCAATATTGTCGCGCGGCTTTCCGGTCAACTCGTCACCCCACCGGTTGCCTCCGGCCTGTTGCCGGGAACCGCCCGGGAATGGCTACTGGAATGCGGGGAGATCAAGGAGAGAGTTATCACAATTGACGAAATCAAAAAGAGTGAGCAGGTCTTTCTGATCAACTCCGTCCGGAGATGGCAGCGGGCGACACTGTTGGATTAAACCAGGAATATGATTAAACTGCTGATAATCAGCCCGGAAGGTTTTTATCTCAACAATTTATTCCTTTAATTCCGGCTTGCGCAGGTAAAAGTCGGTGTTTCTCTCAAACGTGTAGGCCGTCCGCAGTATCTTCTCCTCGCTGAAGGGCGGCCCGATAATCTGCAGGCCCACCGGAAGATTCCGTTCATCGAAGCCACCGGGAATCGAAATCGCCGGTAACCCCGCCAGATTAACCGAGATCGTGAAGATATCGGAGAGGTACATCTGTAATGGGTCTTTCATTCTCGCCCCGATCTCAAATGCTACACATGGAGAGGTGGGCATAACCACGCAGTCACAGGATGAGAACACCCGATCGAAGTCTTCCTTGATCAGCCGCCTTACCTTCAAAGCCTTCTCATAATAAGCCTCATAATAGCCCGCGCTCAGGACATAGGTCCCGAGAATAATTCTCCGTTTGACTTCTTCGCCGAAGCCCGCCCGGCGGGTTGATTCATACATATCGAGCAAGCCTTCCGCCTCCCCGCTCCGGATTCCGTACTGAACACCGTCAAAGCGGGCCAAGTTGGAACTGGCCTCGGCAGTGGAGAGGATATAATAGCAGGCGACGGAATACGGGATCCGGGGAAGCCCGATCTCGATCACCTCGGCCCCAAGGGCCTGGAATTTCTCCAGCCCGGCCCGGAACGCCTTCTCCACTCCGGCTTCCATCCCCTCAACGAAACACTCCCGGGGAACACCCAGCTTCATTCCCTTAATATCATCGACCAGGGCATCCCGAAACCGCGGCACCTCGAGCGAGACAGACGTGGAATCGAGGGGATCATGACCCGAGATTACCTCCAGCACCAGGGCGATATCCTCCACGTCCTTTCCGAAGGGACCGATCTGGTCAAGAGAAGACGCGTAGGCAATCAGACCGTAGCGGGAGACCCGACTATAGGTTGGCTTCATTCCGGCTATCCCACAGAGGGAGGCCGGCTGACGGATGGAACCGCCGGTATCCGATCCCAGTGAGGTGATTGCTTCGTCAGCCGCCAGAGCGGCCGCTGAGCCACCACTCGATCCCCCGGGAACTCTCTCGGGATCCCAGGGATTGCGGGTCGGACCATAGCTAGAGTTCTCTGTTGACGACCCCATCGCGAACTCATCCATGTTGGTCTGACCCAAAAAAACCGCCCCCGCTTCTCTAAGTTTTCTGACGATGGTGGCGTCATAGGGGGAGATAAACCCCTTTAAAATCCGGGAGCCGCAGGTTATCTCCTGCCCCTTCACGCAAAAGATATCCTTGAGCGCGACCGGGACTCCCGATAAGAGCCCCGGTCTCTCCCCTTCATCCAACCGCCGGTCGAGATCGGCGGCTCTCCAGAGCGCCCCCTCCCGATCCACCCGGATAAAACTCCGGATCAGCGGATCAACCTCGTCAATCTTCCGGAGGCAAGCCTCGGTCACCTCAACGGCCGTCACCTCCCGCTTCGCGACCCGGTCGGCTACCTCATGCGCTGTTAACTGGTTAAGTGTCACTTTATTTTTTTGCCGAACTTTGACTCTGCCCCCACTGCCCACTACTCAATGCCCACTGCCTATTTTATTACCGGCGGGACTATAAAAAACCCATCCTTCTTCTCCGGCGCGTTCTTAAGAGCCTCATCCTGCCCCAGTCCCTCGCGGACCCGGTCCTCGCGGAGTACATTCTTAAGCGGAAGAACATGGGCCAGAGGTTCACAGTCCCCGGTATCCAGTTCGTCAAGCTTCTCCATATAGAGAAGAATGTTATTGAGCTGCCGTTCGAAATTCTCCTTGTCTTTAGGGGAGATCCCGAGGCGGGCCAGACGGGCAACTTTCTCTACATCTGAGAGAGTAATCTTCTTTTCCATCATCTTAATTCTCCAGCGAGATTTCTTTCAGGGCGTTTGAGAGACGCACGAACTCTTCCACCGAGAACCGCTCCGCTCTCTCTCGCGGATCGATCCCGACTCGGATGCAGGCTGATACGATCTGTTCTTCAGTATAGCCAAGACGTCGATCAGCGGCCAGAGTATTCTTCAGCATCTTTCTCCGGCAAGCGAATGCCGCGCTCACCACCAGTTTCCAGAACGGAAGATCCCGGACCGGGATTTCGCTCCGCGGGCGAAGCACAAACCTTACTACAACCGAGTCGACCCGCGGGCGGGGAAAGAACGAGTTCCTGCTGACGGTAAAAGCTATCCTTGGTTGGCCGTACATCCGACAGAGGACACTCAATCTTCCGTAACTCTTCTCCCCCGGGCGACTGACAATTCTCTCCCCCACCTCTTTCTGCACCATCAGGACAAATAGGCTGAATCCAACTTCCCACTCCAGGAGCTTCACCAGAAGCGGGCCGGAGATGGAATAAGGCAGATTGGCCACCACTTTCAATCGACCCGAAGACGACTTCCCGGTCAGAAGTTTTTCGGCGATTACTGCCGGATCGGTCTTGAGGAAGTTTTCCTGGAGAATGACCAGGTTGGAAAAGTCTCTGGTCCGATCACGGAGCAGCCGGACCAAGCCACGATCCCACTCCACCGCGATGACCCTTCCCGCTGATCGGCAGAGTTCGAGAGTCAGCGCCCCCAGCCCGGGGCCAATTTCCAGCACTACGTCATCCCGGCTTAGTTCCGCCGTTCGCAGGATCTTTTTTGCCACATTGCGGTCGACCAGAAAGTTCTGCCCCCGGCTTCGTTTTAAGAACAGGCCCTCCTTCTTCAGGAGGTCCCTGATATATCCCGGACTGGAGAGGAAGTTCTCGGTCATCGGAATCGGGTTAGGAGTGAGACCGGCCCCGCAAGGATAGAGAGCAGGCCGTCTTGATCGCCTCGATCATCGAACGGGGATTGGCGATCCCCCGCCCGGCAATGTCGTAAGCGGTTCCATGGTCGGGGGAAGTCCGCACAAACGGCAAGCCCAGGGTAATGTTCACACCTCGATCGAAGGCCACCATCTTGATCGGGATTAGTCCTTGATCATGGTACATCACGATGGCCGCGTCATAGCGGCCCCGGGCCAACTTATAGAAAAGGGTATCCGGCGGGATCGGTCCGTCTACCGCTATCCCTTCGCTCCGGCATTCTTCAATCGCGGGGGCGATAATCTCCTCTTCCTCGTTCCCGAAAGCTCCCCCCTCCCCGGCATGGGGGTTGAGACCGGCCACCGCAATCCTCGGCTCCCGGATGTCAAATCCGAGCAGGGCATCGCGGGCCAGATAGATCTTGCGGACGATGTCTTCTGTATCTAAAAGCGCGCTTACCTCCCGGAGGGGGACATGGACGGTAACCAGCACCACTCGAATGTTACCGCCGATCAGCATCATCGCGTAATTCTCCGTCCCGGTAAGATGGGCCAGGTAATCAGTATGCCCCTGAAAGCGATAGCCGGCCCGGTGGATCCCCTCCTTATTGATCGGGGCCGTAACCAGGGCCTCCGCTTCCCCCCGGCCGACCAGGTCGGCGCCGCGGGCCACGGAGATCATTGCCGTCCGGGACCATTCCGTGTCCTCTCTCCCCGGAGACGGCAGATAGTCGGGAGCCCCCTCAACCTCCAGGATGTGAAGCCCCTTCACAGCCCATCTTACCTGGTCCGGCTCCCGGTAAAGATAGAGGGGCAGGTCAAGCTGCAGGCTGGATATCAGGGGAGCAAAGACGCGGGGTGCGCCAACAATCAAAGGAAAGCAAATATCCTTTACTGCGGATGTCGTGATGGCCTTCAGTATCACTTCAGGCCCTATCCCGGCGGCATCTCCCATACTGATGGCTAATTTAATCTTCAATAACAATATATGCTCTGGATTTAAGCATATCGATCCATTCGTCGTATCGCTTCTGGAACTCGACCTGATAGAGCTGATCCTCAATCTCTTCCCAGAGTTCTTCCAGTGACTTCTGATATGCCTCTTTCTTCCCGGCACACTTGATGATGTGGTAGCCGAGATCCGTCTTGATAATTCCGCTGATCTGCCCTACTTCAAGCGAGAAAGTGGCTTCATCCAGTTTGGGGAGCATATCACCTTTCTTATAATATCCCAGATCCCCTCCCTGGTCCGCCCGAGGACCTTGAGAATACTTCCGGGCCAGTTTGGAAAAATCAGCCCCTTTCTTCAATTCGTTTATGATTGCTTCAGCCTGTTCACGGGCCGCGGCATTCTTCCCGGCGTCTTTGGGAGCTGGGATTAATATGTGGCTGATTCTTACCATCTCCCCCTCCCGGTAATCATCACCGTGTTCCCGGTAATAGTCCTTGATATCCTGAGGAGATATTGAGATCAAGCCGGTTATCTTCTGGTAGGTCAATGCCTGGACCTTGAACTGGTCCTCCAGATTTTTTCTATACTCATCCTCATCCAACCCTTCCATAGTCAGGGCGCGATCGAATTCATCCTGGGTTGTGAATTTGTTCCTGGCCTCTTCAAAACGTTTATCCACTTCCATCTGATCGATCTGAAACCCTTCTATCTTTTGAGCTTCCTGAAGTATCAACTGGTGTTCGATCCAGCTGCTAATGGCAGCCGCCCGAGCTTTCTTCATCTGTAGAGCCAGCTTCTTTCCACTTGCCGACTGTTCATACTGCCGATAAATCGGCTTGAGGATCCTGGCCAACTCACTGGTAGTCAGAATCTCATCGTTGGCCCGGGCTTCTATCTTCTCCCGGCTGGGAGAGACCAGTGAGAGAATTGCCAGGCATATTGAGAAGTATTGTACCAGCATGGGCTTATCTGGACTGAGCGGCAACCTTCCGCTGGTCCTCTCTCAGAGCGCCTATCAATTCCTTATTCTTCCAGATGGTGGCGGATGACTCCAGCTTCGACTTGACCGCATCGAACTTCGCCTTTCTTTTTCCGGCCAACATGATGCTGACAATCTCTTCCCGGCTCTCTTCCAGGGTCTTATCGCGGGCCGGTTTCCGATCGGTAACGACAATCATGTGGTAACCATAGTCGGTTTTAATCGGGTCGCTGATCTCTCCTACTTCCAGTTCCTCGGCCGCCGATTGAAATTCCGGGGAGATCTGATCGGGGCGGTAATATCCCAGATCGCCGCCCCGAGCCGCGCTACTCCCCTCGGAGACTTCCCGGGCCACGGTTGAGAAATCTTCCCCATCATCCAGTCTCTCTTTAATCTTCCGACAGACGGAAAGGGCTTCTTCATCATTCACTTCCGGACCTCTTTTGACGAGAATGTGGCTGAACCGGGTAAGTGGAGGGACAGTAAAATTGTCTTTATTATTCCGCCAGTATTCCTCTATTTCCGCTTGACCGGGCTTGCCGACAGCTATAACTTCCTGGTTTAAAAGGGATTCCACCATCAATTGTTCCCGGTACTTTTCCACCTCTCGCTTTAATTTTTCATCTTGATTGATCTTCCGGCGGCGCGCCTCAAGCAGGAATAATTTCTCGGCAATCATATCCTCGATAAATTGGTCCACGGTCTCCTGTGGAGCCCCTGGAGGCTGAGGAAGCTGCCTCATCCATTCCAGTTTAAAATCATCCAATGTAATCACGGTGTCATCAACTTTAACCAGGACATTCTCCGGGCTCTTTTCTCCGCAGGCGGACAACAGAATCACTATCGTGACGGTTGTTGCGCATAGAAGAGCACTCTTCGATAGACTATTTTTCATCTTTCTTCCCTCCCCGACAGGTTTCTCATAATGAATATTGAAATCTATTGAATAATAAGCTGGAATTTATATAACAGTCTCTCTCGTATAATTCAACTTTTTTCCTCCTTCCCACTTTCATTTCTCCACCCTTGACAAATGATTCTCCACGTCATAGATTATACGCCCATTATTAAAATCAGGTTTTGGGAGAAAACTTTTTTCAGTTAAGTTCTTAATAATTAAGAAACCGGTATCACGCCGAAGTGGTGGAATTGGCAGACACGCATGGTTCAGGACCATGTGCCCGACAGGGTATGGGGGTTCGAGTCCCCCCTTCGGCATTGAGCCTGAGAACCTGTTCTCAACCTTTATTTTAAACGGGAGAGTTGGGCGAAGGCCCACTTTTTTTTCCGTAATAATCCACCTTGCTCTTATTGAGCACCTCTTCCAGGATATTGAGGATATCCTCCGCGAGTCTCAGGCTAACTCCCTTGATCTCTGCCAGCTCTTCCGCTGAGGCCTGTCTGATTGCTTTGATGGTATCAAAATGACCCAGGAGGCGGTTCTTCAATACCGGACCTATTCCGGGGACACCATCCAGGGGTGAAGCTAACCGCTCTTTTATTCTCAGCTTTCGATGATATCTAATGGCAAAACGGTGGGCCTCATCGCGAACCCTCATCAAGAGGCGAAGGAGGGGAGAGCTGGACCGAAGAAGAACGGCGGTTTTTTGCCCCGGCAGGTATATCCTGTCCCTGATCACCCGGCCGGTCTTCAATCGTTTCTTCTTGGCCAGGGCGAGAAGATCGGGGAAGTCGATCCCCAGTTCTCCCAGCGCCCGGAGGGCCACGTTAAGCTGTCCCTTCCCACCGTCCACCACGATCAACTCCGGGAGCCTGCCTGCCTCCTTTCCCCGTCGCAAGCTCCGGCGAAGAAGCTCAAAGATCATCCCGTAATCATCCGGCCCCTCTGCCATTTTAATCCGGTAACGGCGATATCCGGCCGGGTATTTCTTCCCCTCTTTAAAGACCACCATTGAACCGACCGCTTCTCTCCCGCCCAGGTTTGAGATATCGAAACACTCAATCACCACCGGGTAATGGCGCAATCCCAGGCGGGTCTGCAAGTTCAATAAGACTTCTCTTGTCCCGGGTTCGGCCTGTTGCTGATGGAGAGCGAACCGAGCGTTCTTCCGCGCCAGCTTTAGCAACTCCCGCTTCTCCCCCCGCACCGGCACGGTAAAGATAACTTTGCCCCGCTTTTTTTTACCAAGGTAGGCTCTCAGATCATCGGAATTTGCCAGCACGAAAGGGAGGATTATCTCATCCGGGATGGGTATCTCACCATCATAGAACTGAACGAGGAACGAACTCATCGCCTCCCGTTCATCCGGAAAGGCGTGATGGAAGAACTCAGCCCGACCGTCGATCATCTTCCCCTCCCGAATCGAGAGAACCTGAATAACGGCCGCCCCCTCCCGGCATTCAAGGGCGAAGATATCTCGGCTCCTCTTCCCCACCCGGCTGATCTTCTGCTTCTCCAGCGTCTCCTCAATCGCCCGAATCCGGGCCAGGGTTCGGGCCGCCTTCTCGTACTCCAGGGCCTTCGCCGCCTCTTTCATCCGACGCCGGAGAGCGGTCAACAGGTCCCGTTTCCTCCCCCTGAGAAAGAGAACCAGACTATCTATTATCTCCCGGTATTCCCGAGGAGTTATCTTGCCCACGCAGGGCGCCGGACAGCGACCAAGCTGGTAATAGAGGCAGGGACGAGACCGATGACGGAAGACATTATCGGAACAGACGCGGAAAGGAAATAATCCCTGGAGGAAACGGATGGAACTCTTCATGGCCGCACTGGAAGTAAAGGGACCAAAGTAAAGCGCGCCGTCGTCCCGGGTCCGGCGGACAAGGGTAGGGCGGGGGTATTCCCGGCGAAGGTCCAGGCGGAGGCTGTAATAGGTTTTATCATCCCGGAAATATATGTTATATCTTGGGCGATGCTCCTTGATCAGGTTATTCTCCAGGATCAGAGCTTCTTTCTCCGTATCGGTGATCAGATAATCGATGTCATGGAGACGGGCCATGAGATAGGGAATCCGCGGGCGACCATCCATCCCCTTTCGAAAATAATTCAAAACCCGGCTCCGGAGGTTCGCGGCCTTTCCCACATAGATGATCCTCCCGGCGGCGTCTTTCATCAGATAGACACCGGGGAGGGTGGGAAATGTTCTTACTTTATCCTTTACTTCAAGCACTTTAGCTCACTTCCTACTTCAGGCACTTTCCTCTCCTTCTCCCCTAACCCAGGCCCAATTCCTTCTCCTGGAGATAAAGCCATTCATCCCGGACGACCGCCGCTTCTTCAAACCTGTACTCCTTCGCGAATCGCTTCATCTGTTTCTCCAGACGTTTCAGTTTTAGGATTAGTTCCTCCGGCGAAAGATAACCCTCTTTTTTCTCCGCAATAATCGGGAGCGCAACATAATCGGCTTCATAGATGGAACCCAGAATATCCGTTATATTCTTCTTAATAGAGGATGGGGTAATACCATGGTCCTTGTTATAGGCGGCCTGCCTTCTTCTTCTGCGCCCGG
>JAVCDH010000097.1 GCA_030765805.1 Candidatus Euphemobacter frigidus | reverse complement strand
CCTGGAGTAGAGATACCCGTCCAGAAAAAGGGCGGCCTTCTCCAACGCGCGGCCCCGGTGGCTGATCTTGTTCTTTATCTCCGGAGAGAGTTCCGCAAAGGTATGGCTGTATTCAAACGGCAGGAAGATCGGATCATATCCGAAACCGCTTCCGCCCCGGGGTGATTGAATGATAGTGCCACGGCAGGATCCCGAGACGACTTTTTCCAGCCCTTTGGGACCAACGATCGCCAACCGGCATTGGAAGGTAGCGCCCCGATCGTCATCGGGTACCTCCCGCAACTGCTCCAGGAGCTTCATATTCCTCTCATGGTCGGTGAGTCCTTCCCCGCCGAAACGGGCCGATCTGACCCCGGGATCGCCCTGAAGGGCGTCTACTTCCAGGCCGGAGTCATCGGCCAGGGCAATCTTCCCGGTCGCTTCATAGATGGCCCGGGCCTTCTTGATCGCGTTCTTTTCGTATGTCGCCTCGTCTTCAGCCACTTCAGGGATGTTATCGAAATCATCGAGTGAAAATACGGTTACGGAAAGATGCTCCAATAACTTCTTCAACTCAGCTACCTTGCCGGGGTTATGACTGGCCACCACGATTTCCATGATTATTACTCCTTATCTCTTTAAGTGTTTCTCTCTGAAGTACGATCAACTCCTTAATAGCATTGCCCGCGTAGTCAAGCATCTCCATCAACTGCTCCCGGGAGAAGGTCTTCTTCTCCCCGGTCCCCTGAATCTCAATCAACTCCCCGCTCTCGGTCATCACCACGTTGCAGTCGACGTCCACCGTGTTGTCCTCCGCGTAGTCCAGGTCAAGCAGGACCTCACCCCCCCGTATTCCGACACTGACCGCGGCCAGATACTCTTTGACGGGGATCTCGGTAATGAGTCCATCCCGTTTCAGGGCCGTCAGAGCTTCCATCAAAGCCACAAATCCGCCGGTGACAGCCGCCGCCCTGGTACCGCCGTCCGCCTGGATGACATCACAATCGATCCAGACCGTCCGCGAACCCAGTTTTTTCAGGTCAACCACCGCGCGAAACGAGCGGCCGATCAACCGCTGTATTTCATAAGTCCGGCCCGACTTCCTCCCCAAGGTTGCTTCCCGGGGTGTCCGGCTGGGGCCGGCACCGGGAAGGATCGAATACTCCGCCGTGATCCAGCCGCTCTTCTCGCTGCTTTTAAGCTGGGCCTGGTGAAGCCAGCGAGGAAGGCGATCTTCCACCGAGGCCGTACAGATTACCCTGGTCTTCCCCATCTCAATCAGGGCTGATCCCGCGGGAAGCTGCACAAATCCGGGAACGATCTTCACTGGCCGCAACTGATCGGTCTCTCTCCCATCCTTTCTCATCACTGGTATAATTTGGAAGGTCTTTCCCCCTTCCCCTTTACCTTTTATACTTGCTTTAATACGCCCGGCGCGATTCGAACGCGCGACCTCTGGCTCCGGAGGCCAGCGCTCTATCCAGCTGAGCTACGGGCGCGAAAAATCAGCGATAAGTGGGAAGCAACCCGACCGCTGAATGACGGGAGAAATATAGCAGAAAGATCGGAAGAGTCAAACTTCAAATTACCCTCCCGGGTTTTGTAATCCCTTATTATACAAATATTACATGGTAATATTTGTATAATAAGGAAGAGGTGATGGGGATCATTTTTTTTCCATTACCCGATTCAATACTTTGCCCAACAACATAATTTTATAAGGCTTGGCGATGACAGCATCGAAACCGAACTTTTTATATTCCGCCATTATCGGGTCGTTGGAATATCCGCTGGAGACAATAGCTCTTAACCCGGGATCGATCTCTTTCAATCTTCGAACCGCCTCCTTTCCCCCCATCCCCCCCGGTACGGTAAGGTCAAGGATGACAACATCAAAGGGGAAACCTTCCTCGCGGGCTTTCTGAAACACCTCAATCGCTTTAGCACCGTCTTCGGCCGATTCAACTTCATAACCCAACCGGGAAAGTAGCTTCACCACGACCTCCCGCACACATTCCTCGTCGTCCATCAGCAGGACCCGACCTGTTCCAATAGTTATTTTTTCTTCCGGTTCTCTCTTCTCATCAATCATATTTTCGGAAGCAGACAGGTAGACAACAAATGTCGTCCCCTTACCCAGCTTTGACTCCACGGTAAGCAACCCGCCGTGGTTTTTAACAATCGAGTAACTGCCGGCCAGGCCCAGTCCCCTTCCCCTCGCCTTGGTAGTAAAATAGGGATCGAATATTTTAGGGAGATTTTCTTCCTTTATGCCGATCCCAGTATCCTTGAAGGTTATTCTGACATAACTCCCTTGCGGCAGGGGGAGCCCCGCTTTTCCGTCAACCTCAATATTTTCCGCGCTCACCGTAATCACACCCCCTTGCGGCATGGCCTGGTCGGCGTTGATGACGATATTGGTGAAGGCCTGGTTGATCTGACCGGGATCAACCCAGACGGGCATTAGGTTGTCGGCAAAGATGAATTCGCACCTGACGTTGGATCCATGTAAAGCGAGTCCGACGGCTTCTTTTAATATATCGGAAATGGGGACGGTCTTCTTGACCGGGCTCCCCCCGGTGGAAAAGGTGAGAAGCTGGTAGGTTAAATTCTTCCCCTGGCGGCAGGCCGCTTCGACTTCGAAAAGAGCCTTGAATATCTCATTATCCGGGTCCAGGTCGGTTTTTAAAAAAGATACGTTTCCCAGAATAGACATCAGGATATTATTAAAATCATGGGCGATGCCCCCGGCCAGCAAACCGACTGATTCGAGTTTCTGCAGCTTCAATAGTTCTTCTTCCATTCTCTTGCGCTCGGTGATATCCACCGCGAAGACGATGACCCCGGTAATATTGTTCTGGTCATCCCGGCACGGAATCTTGTCCGTACATACCCACCTCTTCCCCGCGGAGACGGTTTGCAGCTCTTCGACGATCCCCAATTTGGGCAAACCGGATTGTATTACCTCCTGGTCATCCTGATAATAACGATCAGCCTCTGCGGGAAATAAATCATAACAGGAATTTCCTTCTATCTCCGCCAGTGTCAAACCCGCGGATTCAGCCGCTACTTTATTCGCCCTGAGAATCCTGTTTTCGGTATCTTTATACCAGATCAGCGCGGGAACCGAATCAAGTATGATCTGTTGATCCCGGCTTAATTTTAGCATTTCCTTCTCCGCTTTCTTGCGCCCGGTGATATCTTTGTCCACGCCGCGGTAGCCGGCCAGTTTACCTTTATCATCAAGTATCGGCACACCATTCGTGAGAAGGCAAATCTTTTCACCTTGTCTGGTCAGATTCCAGTTTTCAAGATCGACAATCGGCTTCTTTTCAGATGCGATCGCCTTAAAAATTTTTCCAACGCGCTGGGCCTCGTCTTCCGGCATTAATTCAAAAGGAGTCTTCCCCATAAGTTCTGCGGGGTTATAGCCGAGAATCTTCCTTAGCTTTCCGGACGCAAAGGTGTACCTTCCATCTTTATCGACTTCCCAGATCCAATCTGCCATACTATAGGATAGATCCTTAAAACGCTTCTCACTCTCCCAGAGCTTTCTTTCCACTTTCTTCTTGTGGAGGGCGATTTCAATGCACGCTCTTATCTCTTTTTTTTGATACGGCTTTATTATGTATCCGAAAGGTTCCACAACTTCCGCTTTTTTGAGATATTCATCATCCGCGGAGCCGGTCAGAAATATAACGGGAATATCCATCTCCGCTTTCAGCTTTTTGGAGGCTTCGATACCGTCTATCTTTCCCGGCATAACGATGTCCATCAGGACTATATCGGGGCGCGACTTCCGGGCCAGCTCCAAGGCTTCTTGACCGGTAGAGGCGCTGCCCACAACCTCATACCTCATAGTTGTCAGCAGTTTTTCCAGTTGAGTGGTTATGACAGCATCATCGTCCACTATCATTATTTTGATCATGATTCATCACCTCTTCTATTAATCAGCCCACTCGCGAAGTTCAGGTTAGTTTCCGGCGAAGAAGCTGATTAACCAGACCGGGGTTGGCCTTTCCCTGAGTTATTTTCATCACTTGGCCGACAAGAAAACCGATCGCCTTCTCCTTGCCCCCCCGGAAGTCCGCGACCGACCCCGGATTTTCCGAGATCACCTGCTCGACAATCTTGTCAAGCTCCCCCTCATCACTGATCTGGAGCAGCCCTTTCTCCTCCACAATAACCTCCGGATCCTTCCCGCCGGCAAACATCTCGGCAAAGACCTGTTTCCCGATCTTCCCGCTGATAGCACCTTTCTCAATCAGGGAGAGGAGCCCGGCCAGTTGCTCGGGCGAGATGGGGCTCTCCTCGACAGTAGAGTCGGAGTCATTCAACTTTCCGAGCAGTTCTACCATTACCCAGTTGCTGAGCGCCTTGTAGTTGGAGGTATGGGCGGCCGCGGCCTCAAAGTAGTCTGCCAGCGGCCGCTCCGCGGTCAAGACCCCGGCATCATATTCGGGGAGTCCGTACTGCTCGCGGAAGCGCTCACTGCGAGGGCCCGGGAGTTCGGGGAGAGAACTCCGGATCTCTTCGACCCACTCCTTCTCCAAAATAACCGGAACCAGATCGGGGTCCGGGAAATAGCGGTAGTCATGCGTCTCCTCTTTACTCCTCATCGAGAAGGTCTTCTGGAGATCGGCGTTATAGAGACGAGTCTCCTGGACAACCGGCCGACCGACGGCTAAAAGTTCCCCCTGCCGTTTTACTTCATAGGCCAGTGCCCGTTCCACCGCCTTAAAAGAGTTCATGTTCTTGATCTCAACCTTCACACCCAGCTCCTTCTCCCCGGTCGGACGCAAGGAGACATTGGCGTCGCACCGGAAGCTCCCTTTCTCCATGTCACAGTCACTGACTTCGATGTAGCGCATCACGGTCCGGATAGTTTTTAAATACTCATAGGCCTCTCGGGGAAAGCGAAAATCGGGATCGCTGACGATCTCAAGGAGTGGAATGCCGGTCCGGTTATAGTCAACCCCGCTATAGCCTTCCTTCTCAAAATGAACAAGCTTGCCGGCGTCCTCCTCCAGGTGAGCCCGGGTGATCCCAATCCTTTTCTTTCCGCCCTCTGTCTGAATATCTATCCAGCCGGGCCCGCTCAATGGATTATCGTACTGGGAGATCTGATAGGCCTTGGGGAGATCGGGATAAAAGTAGTTCTTCCGGTCGAACTTACTGAACCCCGAGACCTCGCAGTTAAGGGCCAACCCGGCCCGGACGGCCAGCTCCAGCACCTTGCGGTTAAGGACCGGGAGAACACCCGGAAGGCCCAGGCAAACGGGACAGACCCGGGTGTTCGGCTCCCCTCCCCACCCCACCGGGCAACCGCAGAAGATCTTGGTCCGGGTCTTAAGCTGAACATGGACCTCCAGGCCGATAACGGTTTCATAATTCATGTTTTCCATAATAATATGATTGAGCGGTGCTGTAAATTAAAATTCCTTTAGTTTTGATTTAATATTGAGAAGATGTATAATATAATTATTATTTACTTTAACTTTTCCCTTTATTCTTGGGGATTAACCGTAAAGGAGGATCTCATGCCAGCGAAGAAATTGAAGGAGTTTCTGGACGACCAGAAAGTCAAATATGTAACCATCGACCACTCTCTGGCCTATACCGCTCAGGAGATCGCGGCGGCAGCCAACATCCCGGGGAAGGAACTGGTCAAGACCATCATGGCAAAGATCGACGGCGAGATGGCCATGGCCGTCCTCCCCGCTTCTTTTCGCGTGGATACCGATCTCCTGGCCAAGGCCGCGGGAGCGAAGAAGGTCGAGATTGCCGGTGAAGGGGAGTTCAAGGATCTCTTTCCGGGATGTGAGGTTGGAGCAATGTCACCTTTCGGCAACCTTTATAACCTGCAGGTCTTCGTGGACAAGAGCCTGGCCAAAGACCGGGATATTGTCTTCAATGCCGGTTCACACCGGGAACTTATCCGCATGAGTTATAAGGACTTTGAGAAACTGGTAAAGCCGATCGTAGCCAATTTTTCAGCGCGCTAAACGGATTACAGGCCAACGTTAAGCGCCTTTATGCGGCGATCCTCTCTCCATCATTCCCAGGAATTACAGAGGATAAAACAATCAGCAAGAAATTGACAGTTATCCCGGAACTCTGCTCCGGTTGCCGGATCTGCGAATTGGTCTGCGCCGCCAAGCACTTCGGGGTAAATAACCCGAAGAAGAGCGCGATCCGGGTTATGGTCGCCTATCCTCATCCGGTCATCCGGATGCCGATCGTCTGCAGCCAGTGCAAGGAACCTCCCTGCGCGGAGGTCTGTCCGGTGGGCGCATTGTACCGGATCAACGACATCGTTAAACTGGATCCGGACCTCTGCATCTCCTGCTATAAATGCGTGGAGGCCTGCCCCTTCGGCGCAATCTACGCTCATCAGGACTGCAAAGAACCGATTAAATGCGATCTTTGCGGTGGCGATCCCGAGTGCGTCAAGAACTGTCCCAAGGGCGCCCTCCGAATGATTCCCGAGCAGGCATTGGGAGAGATCCGGCGAATCGGTAATCTCCTCAGCTACACCCACATGAAAGAGATCGAGTTCTACGAAAAGGGAGAGAAGAAAGTCATTCATTACACTGAGGTCGGCAAAGAGGAGTTATGATAAAGAGCGGCTACTTCAAGAAGCATCTCACAGTCGATCTGACCACCGGGAAGGCCGAACGGGTCGAGATTTCCGATTCCTTCCTGGAACGATATATCGGGGGACGGGGATTCGGAGCTAAACTGGTCTGGGACAATCTTCGGAAGAACGACTTCCGGGTCAAGCCCCTGGGGCCGGAGAATCTCCTGGTCGTGGCACCGGGGCCGCTAACGGGCGCGTATCTTCCCTCCTCGGGGAAGAACTCCTTCATCACCATCTCCCCGGCCACCGGCCTCTACGGAGACTCCTCGATTGGAGGATCTTTCGGGGTTGAACTCCGGCAGACCGGGATCGACCTTCTCTCCATCAGCGGCCGGGGGCCGGAATTATCCATCCTCTTCATCGACAACGGGGAGACCGCAATCATTCCTTCCCCCGAATTGCGGGGGAAGAGCTGCCTGGAAGCGGAGGGGTTGATCAAGTCGCGTCTCGGTAGTCACGGAGTCAGCATCGCCGTAATCGGCGTCGCCGGGGAGAACCTGGTCAACTTCGCCTGCGTCAATACCGACTGGAGCCGCAACGCGGGACGGACCGGAATCGGGGCCGTGATGGGATCGAAGAACTTGAAGGCGATTGTGGTCCGGGGTGATCAGGACCTCCCGGTCGATAACCTCAAGGAGCTGATGGCGGAGAACGACCGGGCTGTCACCTACCTCCGACAACATCCGTACTTCAAGCTCTGGCAGCGGGAGGGCTTGATGACGGTCGTCGATTACGCTAACAGTATCGGGATTCTTCCAAGCTATAACTTCAAAGACAGCGTCTTTGCCCGGCACGAACAGATCAACGGCCAGATTATGCTCGATCATTACAAGATCGGAGATTCCGCCTGCTTCGGATGCCCGATGTGCTGCGGGAACATCTGCCTGGTCAAGGACGGCAAATACAGCGGCGTGGTCACCGAGGGACCTGAATACGAATCATGTGCCATGCTGGGTCCCAACCTGGGGGTGGACAACTTTGCCGCCATTCTCTCCGCCAACCAGCTCTGCGACGAACTGGGGATCGACACCATCTCGACCGGGAATCTCGTGGGGGCGATAATCGAAGGATATGAGAAAGGAATTATCAATCTTTCCGACCTTGATCACCGTGAGATCACCTGGGGGGAAGAAGACGCCATCCTGGAAATGATCCGGAAGATCGCCTACCGGGAAGGAATTGGTGATCTTCTGGCCGGGGGCTCGAAGGCGATTATTGAGAGATGGCCGGCGATGGACGAGATCATTCTCCAGGTTAAAGGGCTGGAGCAATCGGCCTATGATAGCCGGGCCGCTCTCTCCATGGCCCTGGCTTACGCCACCTCGGATATCGGCGCCCATCACACCCGGGCCTGGACCCTCGCCCGGGAACTGGAAGAGGGGAAAGACTGGTCGATCGAAGAGAAAGTCGATCTTCTTATCTACCATCAGACCCTGCGGCCGCTCTTCGACATGCTCGGTGTCTGCCGTCTGCCCTGGATCGAGCTGGGTCTGAATGAAAGGCACTATGAAAATTTTTACCGGTACGTTACCGGCAATGATCTGTCCCTGGAAGAACTGCTCAAGCTCTCCAACGATATCTACGATCTGACCCGTCTCATAAACTCCCGGCTCGGGGTAAGCCGCGAGGACGACAGCCTCCCTTACAAAGTACGGGAATGCCCATCCATGACCGGCCCCAACGCCGGGCGCGTGATCGATCCGGAGGAGTTCCAGGAAGCCCTCTCCCTTTATTACAAAAAGAGAGGCTGGGACGAGGAGGGCCATGTCTCCGCCAAATCAGCTAAAAGTTTCAATGACTAACCCCTACCTCGCACACTTTATTAATTAAGAAGTCAGCGATTATCTTCCCGATGTAGTCATTGGTCTTAACCGTAGGGTGACACCAATCATAGTAGATATCTCTCTCCCGTTCCCGATAAGCGCGGATATACGGCAACAGATCAAGATAATAAAAGCCCCGGGCAGCCACCTTCTTCCGGAGTATGTTCTGGGGAGTATCCTCAACAAACTTCGCGTAGACCTGAAAAGCGACCGGGAAAGCGACCACCGCCACTTTAAAGTTGTGTTTTTTAGATAGCGCCTTCAGTCTCCGGAACTCCCGCTCGATGGCTTCCCACGATTCGGACTGCCAGGCCGCTCCCCAATCATATCTGGCCCGCGAAGCCAGCTGGAGGAAAGTTGCTCGATCGCCGGCCCAATCCAATTCATTCATGGCGGTTGTCCAGCCCAACCTCTCTTCCCCCTGCTCCTTGATCCACCGGCGGAGCTTCAGATTTTTGTAGATCGTCTCCGCCAGAAGGCTATGCCTCCTCAACCACCCCCTTCGCCCCAGTTCACCGGGAAACCCCCAGGGGGGCCGGCTATCATTAAGATAGAAAGAGACCACGACCAGATCAGGTTCTACCACCAGTCCCTTCTCTTTCAGGATCTCTATCTCTTCCTTGAGACCGATATCCCCCACCCCGGCGTTGATCACCTCAACGGAGCGGTCTTTCAGCGCTCCCTGTAAATACTCTTCCACCCGCTCGACATAGGTCTCCTCCGCCTCGAGATAACTTGCCCAGGTAATCGAATCCCCCAGGATCAGGATCCTCAGTTCATCCTCCTTCTTCCCGGGGGGAAGCTCATCGTCCCGGAAACCCAGTGAGTTAATCTCCATCACGATATCGCGGCCGGAGATTCGATGATTCTTAATCAGCACCCGGGAGTTCGGTACCAGCCGCCGCTCCCGTGGGGTATATTTCACCAGAAACTCCGCGTCGTTCTCCACTGAGGAGAGACCGGCTCCGGAACTTTCTTTGATAATATGGGTCTCCGATAAACGAAGGCAGATCTCAAAGAGGAATAACATCGCCATTACGGCGGCCAGGAAGATACCTCCCCCGAGTAAAATCAACTTAAATCTCTTCTTGTTCAATGGAGTTCATCCCGGCATTCATACTCGTAAGTCGGCATATCTACTAGGCCCTTATCCCTTATTATTTGTATCTTTTTATAACCCACTATTTCATTCAACGATCATTTATGTATTTCCATTGTTATTGTCTTTTGTCCTTGCTCTTACTGGAATGAAACGATTATAACAAAAGTACGTTTAATATGCAAATACCGCTCCAGAGACATGCTGAAGCCGCTATAGCTCTTTCTTCAACTTGTATAAACGGTTATCAAAGCTAAAAGGGAACTTTCGGGCATAAAAATTGTCTGAATGAATGAAGAAGTAATAGAAGGGGCCGAACGGGCGCGCAAAGATACCGACCTGGTCAGAGCTTTCCTGGCCGGTGATAAGGTTGCCTTTGACCGCCTGGTTCTCAAATATCAGAACCGGGTCTTTAATACCTGTTACCGACTGCTGGGGAATTATGAAGAGGCGAATGACAGCGCTCAGGATATCTTCGTCAAAGTTTTTCGTTCCTTGAAGAGATTCCGCTTCGAATCTTCCTTCTCGACCTGGATCTACCGGATCGCGGTCAACACCTGCCGGAACAAGCTCAGGTCATTGCAATACCGCTATCGGAGAAAGATGATCCGGATTGATGAACAAAAGGATCCGGAAGAGGAGTCTTATGCAATTGAGATCGGGGATGAATCACAGTCCCCGGTTAAAGAACTGGAAAGAAAAGAGAAAGGGATATTAATTCAGAAGGCGATCGATTCTCTGCCCGAAGGACAGAAGACGATGATCGTGCTCAGGGATATCGAAGGACTTACTTACGATGAGATAGCAACTGTAACCGGTTTAAATCCCGGCACGGTGAGATCGAAACTAGCCCGCGGACGGCAAAAGCTTCGGAAATATCTTCGGGGGATCAATTAGATGAAATGCAAAGAAATCAATGAACTTCTGTCGGGGTATATCGACGGCGTACTCGATGAGCGGGAGCGGAGTCTGGTGGAGGAACATCTCCGGACCTGCCGGCTATGCGCGGAAGAACTCGCTCACCTGAAGGCATCCCTTAAAAGTCTCAGTTCGCTGGAAAAAGAAAAACCGCCACCGAACTTTTTAAATATGGTTCACAAGCGACTGGAGCGGCGGTTCTCCTGGAAAAAAGCCTTAAATAAATTGTTCGTTCCCGCCCGGATAAAAATCCCGCTGGAAGCGGTCGCGGTAGCGGCGGCGGCGGTCCTGGTTGTCTTCATCCTGATCTCTTCCCCCTCCCAAAAACCTGCTCCGCTCCAGCCGAGCGCCGTCGCCGGGAAGCTAATGGAGGAAGAAGCGTTTCTGTCCAGGGAAATGAAGGTAACCGAACCTGCAACTTTCTTCGGAGCCCGGCCGGCAGCCGTCGCCAGGGGGCCAATAGAGGAAACAGCAGTATTTGCCGGGGAAATGGGGACGGCAGAACCATCAACTTACATGGAAGTCCGGTCGGTAACTTACAGACGCGGGGCGGAGAAGATGATTGAACTGGCGCTTTTGATTGAGCCGGAAGTGAATTATGCTGAGGGGTTGAATCGGCTTGGCGCGTCCGTTCACCAGGCAAAGTTAAAAGGGTTAAGAGAAATCGAAATGCCGGAAACGGAAAAGAAAGATAAGGTTCGTAAATCATCGACACTCGCACAGGTGAAAGAGCTCGTCAGTCGGGAAGGTGGAAAAATTATCTCGGTGGAGGAAGAGGCAGTATCCCCCCAAAGGATTACGGTCGAACTCCCCTTCGATCGTTATGAGTCCTTTCTTAATAAATTAAACGAACTCGGCAATCTCCAGCAAACCGGAGCCGGTCCAACCGGAAAAGATAACCGCCCGATCCGGGTGCGGATCGAAATTATCTCTCGCTAAGATCATCCAAGGAAAAATTTTCCGGGAACTTTTCCCCAACTTTTTTGTCGGTACTAAACGAAACAAAAACAGAACTGAAAACCGGCAAGGAGGTTGATAATGAAAAAGTTGTTATTTTCAAGACAGATAATAATTGTTTCCCTGTTACTTGGCGCCGCCATGATTCAAGTCTTTCCACCGAGGGGAATGGGGAAACCCGCGACTTCGCCCGGGGAGGAAGGAAGGGAATCTCTTTCCCCGTATTTCTTTGTTCGGGGCGACCCCGAAGTCGACAGCTTCCCCCTGCTCAAGACCGAGGCGGATGTTGATATTGCCGGTGTTATCTCCGAGGTGACACTCACCCAGGTCTATAAGAATAACGGGAAGAAGACCATCAAGGCCGTTTATGTATTCCCGCTGGGAACAAAGTCCGCCATCCACGCCATGAAGATGAAGATCGGCAACCGGGTAATAGAGGCGAAGATAGAAGAGCGGGACATGGCGGAGAAGATCTACCAGCAGGCCCGGGACGACGGCAAAACGGCCTCTTTGCTGGAACAGGAGAGGCCCAATGTCTTCCAGATGAAGGTGGCCAATATCATGCCCGGTGACATCGTGGAGATGGAGGTCAGGTACACCGAACTCCTGGTCCCCGAAAGAGGGATTTACGAATTCGTCTTCCCCACCGTGGTCGGCCCCCGTTTCACCGGAGAGACGAGCGAAGAAAAACTGAAAGGAAAAGATAGCTGGGCGGTCTCCCCTTATCTCCATGAGGGTGAAGAACCCCCAGGCAAATTCGATATCCGGGTAAATCTCAACGCGGGAATCCCCCTCTCCGACTTCTCGGTCAGCTCCCACCAGGTAGAGGTGAAGAGGCCTTCCCCGGAGAGAGCAGTGATTACGCTCGCGGCCAAGGAGAAAAAAGGAGGGAACCGGGACTTCATCCTGAAATACAGCCTCAAGGGAAAGACCATCCAGTCCGGGCTCCGCCTCTACCCCGGTGAGGACGAGAAGTTCTTTCTCCTGATGATGGAACCGCCCGAGAAAGTAACCCCGGAAATGATCCCCCCCCGCGAATATCTCTTCATCGTCGATGTCTCCGGATCCATGAACGGCTTCCCGCTCGAGATCTCCAAGGCTCTGATCAAGAAGATACTCGGAAACCTGCGCCACGAGGATTATTTCAACATTCTCTTCTTTGCCGGTGGTTCGCAGGTCCTCTCCCCCACTCCCCTTCCCGCTACCTTTGAGAACATAGGAAAGGCTTTGAATATGCTATTGACCCAGAGAGGGGGCGGAGGGACCAGGATTCTCGATGCGATGAAGAAAGCCCTTGCTCTTAAGAAACAAGAAGGCCTATCCCGCATAATCGTCATCGCCACCGATGGATACGTCTCGGTGGAGAAAGAGACCTTCGACCTGATCCGGGAGAATCCGGGTCACGCCAACTTTTTCGCCTTCGGGATCGGCTCCAGCGTGAATCGATACATCATCGAGGGCATCGCCCGGGTGGGCCGGGGCGATCTTTTCGTGGCGGTCAATAAAGCGAAAGCGGAAAAGGCGGCGGAGAGATTCACGCGCTACATTGAATCTCCTCTCCTCACCGATATCGAAGTCGTGTTCGAGGGGTTCGACGCCTACGAGGTGGAGCCACCGTCGCTCCCCGACCTCTTTTCCGAGCGTCCCCTCATCTTTTTCGGGAAGTATAAAAACGCGAATGGGAAGATCCGGATATCAGGGAGGACCGTGGAGGGAAAATATGAAAAAGAGATCGCTGTAACCCCGGCATTGGAGGACAGGGAGAATATCGCCCTCGAGTACCTCTGGGCCCGGGAGAAGATCGCCCGACTTTCCGACTACGGGAGGACCGGAGAAGATGTGGCGAAAGAGGTCACCGGACTTGGTCTGAAGTATCACCTTATGACCGAGTACACCTCTTTTGTTGCCGTGGACACCGTGGTC
>JAVCDH010000043.1 GCA_030765805.1 Candidatus Euphemobacter frigidus | reverse complement strand
TGTTAGTTATTTTGAATAACTTAGTATATCATAGGAGATTCAACGAAACAAATTGAATAATGTGATACTTTACAACTTGGATGATGTGATTGCCGGGTGCTTTCTATTGTGACACAGTCTGAATGACACGGCAAAATCTATTTTGCAGAATTCTTGTCATCTTTAAATCCCGGCCACCATACCAAGTAAGATTATTTTTACAAACGATTATTTGCTTCTCAATCGGCAAGCTCAAAAAGGATTATAAAATCTTCATAGCTACCTTTAAACCCTTGAGGGAGGGGGGGGAGGGGATCGGCCATCCGGACCGCCTGAAGGGTGGATTCATCCATGATCGCGCTCCCCGAGGATTCTTTGAGGCGGATAGTCTCGATATGGCCGTCCCGGTAGACCCGGAAAGAGACCAGGGAGGTTGCGGCTTCTTTCTTTACCACCGCTTTGGCCGGGCGGCTCCAGAGGCTGTACATCTTGGACTGGACGAAGTTGTTATACCAGGAATAGGGAAACCGATCCTGCCGGGAGGCGCTGATCGCCGGTCTTTCGGTTGTTTGCCGGGGAGCTGTGCTCTTTATCCGGGAGAGCCGATCCTGGAGGCGTTTCTTTAAGTTGGAAGGGGGAAGTTTAAGGGGTGAGACTTTCTTGATGATCTTCTTGGGGGGAGCCGGCGGTTTCTTTTTCACCTCCGGTTCTTCGGGTGGGGGCGGTTCCGGCGGCTCCGGCTCCGGCGGAGGCTTGACCTCTTCCATGATCGAGCTGACCTCGATCGGCTCTATCAGGTCGACCGAGGTCACTGGGCTGGAATAATATTCTTTTGAGGAAGGAGAGGAGATAAGGATGATAAGAAGAAGGAGCATCAGGTGGGCCAGGAGTACCCAGAGGAATATCTTTGTCTTCCTGTTCAGCATCTCTACTCCGCGACCGGCCGGGTCGCGATGCCGATCCGGGTCAGACCGCTGTTCCTGATCCCATCGAGGACCTTGATCACCTCTTCGTAACGAATCTTGGCGTCGGCCCGTAAGGTGAGAGGTGTCTTAGGATTGATCCGGGAGATTCTTATCAATTGTTCCCGCAGTTCATCGAGGGTAACCCGTTGATTGTTCAGGTATATCTTTCCAGGCGGGGCGATGCTCACCGTTATGCTTTCTTCAGAACTCTTGATCTTTGAGGGGGTAGAGGCCGGGAGGCGGACATCGATCCCGTGCTCCATGATCGGGGCGACCAGGATGAAGATAATCAGGAGCACCAGCATTACATCCACCAGGTTGAGGACATTAACCTCACTCAGGATATCTATGTTCTGTCTCGGTCGCCGGTACATTGTATGTAAGTTACTGAAGTGAGCTAAAGTGAACTAAAGTGACTAAAGTGAACTAAAGTTAAGCCTTAAGTTAATTAGCTATGCGCGGTATTGTTCCCTCAGCGCTATGGCTCTCATTATTTTTCGATCTTGGCGGCAGATTTTTTGGAATCCCTAATCGGCGTATCAACAGACTGGTTTTGAGCCCGGGCCAGGTTGATAAAATTCGAGATGAAATTATCCAGCCGCAGGGAATAATTGTTGATAAAATGCTTGAAGTGATTATAGGCGATCAAAGCGGGGATGGCGACGATCAGTCCGAAGACCGTGGTGATCAGGGCTTCCGAGATCCCCGGCGCGACCGCGTCGATGGTGGCCGAACCGTAACGGCCCATCCCTTGGAAGGCGATCAGTACCCCATACACGGTTCCCAGGATTCCCAGCAGCGGCCCGGTGCTGGCGGCGGTGGCGAGGAAGATAAGTCTCTCCCCCAGGTAGCGGGTCTGGGTATCGGCTGTCCTCTGCATGGTCTCCTCTAATTTCTCCCAGTTCTCCGGGCTTATCCTACTCTCTCCACCTAGGTTTGGCAGCCCTCCACACCCCTTTTTATAGACGGTGTAGACCGGATCGATCTCACTGGAGAGGTTGGTTGGAGAGAGGGAGAATACTCCCTGTTTGGTACGATCGAACTTTCGCAGGAAGGTATCACTAGCCCGCCGGACCTGGCGGAAGAGAAGAGATTTATAGATGATCAGAAACCAGGAGTAGCAGGATCCGGCAAAGAGGATGATCAGGATCGCCTGCCCCACCAAACCGGCTTCTTTGAATGATTGGATAAACGGATTATTCATAATCAAGCGATGTCAGAGATCGGGAGTTTGATCGTCACCGTAAACTCCGTGGTCTCCGTGTGCTCCGTGATTTTAAAAAGATTTCTTGCCCGCACTATTTTTAACCGAGAACCAATACTTATAAAGTACAGGCATTCTAAACAATCTGAGCAATAATTTCAAAACTTAATTATCCCTTTCGGAATTTCCGTTTGACAGGATATTCACGATGCCCTATAGTGGCGGGCTTTGTCAATATCAAGTATCCTTCATTCTGCTTCTGTTGTTGCCGGTCTCCTCAGTTGCGCTGTCCACACAGGAATTAACTACGAGGTTATTGAATATAATTATGAGTGATCTCTATGAAAAGATGATCCGGCGTTTTCTTCAGCCGCTCTCCGTACTCCCGATAGGGGTTGGGGACGCTTATTATTTTTTACGGAAGGACGACGCTTTTGTCTTTACCGAGGGTTATATCCATCCTCCCGGGGGCTTGATGGGGAAGGTAATGCTCTCACCAAATCCGGACGGCGACACGAATATTTTCGGACGGAAGTACATGAGCAGTTATAAACGGGTAGTCGATGGGAAGTTGATCCTGATCCCCCATCCCGAACAGATGATCCAGCAGTTCGAATTGACGCCGGGGCTTGACCCGAACGCACCCCGCCCGGTTTATGAGGAGTATCACGTCGAGTTTCCCCTGAGTGACTTTAAAGGAGTATTCGAGCACCATCACTCACTGTTGACGGCAATGGAGATCTATCCCGCTATAAGAAAGTCGATCGAGGATTTGAGCAGGAGTTTCGAGGTCCCGCTCTCCCGCCTGGGATGCACCGGATCGACCTGTTACGGAAAGTTCAAAGAACCCGATGATGATGTGGACCTGGTCTGGTACGGAAGCATCGCGGAGAACAAGAAAGTTCTCGAACGGATTAAGGAGCTGACTCGTAACCCGAGGAATCGGGTCTTCGAGTTCGGGCGCTGGTGGCCGATCCGCTTCTACTGGAAGGAGATGATGATCTGCTCCTTCTTCAACTACCGGCTGGAAGAGGAGATTCCCCTCCGGGACTGCCGGATGGAGGTACTGGAGGAGAACGTCAAAGGGGTGGGGATGGTCGACGACGATACCCACACCATCTATATGCCTTCGATCGTAAGACTCACCCATCTGCTTCTCAACGGCAAGAGATCCGGCGACCTTGAACTGATCATCTATGACGGATCCCTCCGGGGTGAGTTCTTTGCCGGCGATTATCTGGAGTTTCTGGCTCGCCGCGTCCGGGTTCAGACCGCGGACCGAGAGTTTGAAGCGCTACTGGTCAACTTAGGAGAAAATATTAAGAAAGAGGATTAAACCTAAATTGAAGCACACGTTTGATGAGATCATGGATCGGTTCCTCCGTCCCCTCTCGGAATTAGAAGGAGGGAGAGTTGCCGATTCGCTTTACTTTTTACGCCAAGACGGCAGCTTTGTCTTCTCCGAGGGGTATTGTCACCCGGCCCGGGGGTTGTACGGCAAGATTATCTATTACCCCCAAAAGGGCGGAGATATTAATATCTTCGGCCGGGAATACGGCTGCACTACCAAAAAGATGGTGGGAGGTGAGTGTATCTATGTCGGCCACGCCGAACAGATCAAGATGCACGGGGAGATAGATCCTTCACTGGACCCCAACTCACCCCGTCCGGCCTTCGTGGAATATGAGATGGAATTCCCCCTCTCCGACTTTATCGGTTACTTTGAACCGGTCCATTCACTCCGGGCCTGCATCACCCTCTACCCCTGGGTAGAAGAAGGTACCCGGTTTGCGGCGGACGCCCTGGCGGTGCCCTGGGAGTCCCTGGGGTTGACCGGTTCCCTGGCCTACGGCCGATTTGAAGAAGGGGATGACGACCTTGACCTGGTGATCAGAGGGACGATCGAGGAGAACCGACGGGTTTACCGGACCATTCGAAGTTTATCGATTCTGCCGGAGTACCGGGTGATGGAGTTCGGGCGCTGGTGGCCGATGCGGATATACGAGCAGGGGTACCTGATCTGTCCGTTCTTTCTCTATGACAGGTGGGAGGACGCTCCTCTGAGGGAGTTCCAGATCGATATCTTGCGGGAAGACGTTGAGGTCCGGGGGGTGGTGGTGGACGATACTCATACCAACTATATGCCTCCATTTCTTTCGCTGAGAGATGTTACCATCGACGGCATCAACGCCGAACCTCTGCCATTGATTATATACGACGGCGCGCTTCGGGGCGAGTTCTTCAACGGTGACATATTGAAGATGACGGCGCGCCTGATCAATGTGAACCAGTACGGGGATACCTTTCCGGCGGTTCTGGTCACCCTCTGGGACAATATCAGAAAAGTGAGTGAGACCCCTGAGTTTTCCCTGAACTCATGAACCTCCGAATAAAATTGTTTGAGGAAAAGACGCATGGAGGACAGATTTGACGAGGTGATGGAGAAGTTTCTCTGTCCGATCTCCCGCCTTGAGGGCCGGATAAAAGATTCTATCTACTTCTTGCGCCGGGATGGCTGTTTTGTCTTCTCGCACGGGTATTATCACCCTACTCCAGGTTACCTGATCGGCAAGATTATCCATTATCCCCTGGCCGCCGGGGATTCCGAGATCTGGGGACGCCCTTACCAGGCTATGCACAAGGCCTGGGTCAACGGCAAGCGGGTGGCGATCCGGAATGATGCCCAGCTGGTCAAGCAGTACGAGGTAGACCCTTCCCTCGACCCGAATAAGCGCCGCCCATCGGTGGCCGACTATCTGCTGGAATTCCCCCTCTCCGATTTCCGCGGATATTTTGACCCCATCCGTTCTCTCAGACTCTGTGAAGAGATGTACCCGGATCTGATTGTCACCTGGGCCGAGCAGAGCGCCGAACTGCTGGAGTTTCCGATTGAGAAGATGGGGGTAACCGGGTCCCTGGCTTACGGCATGGTTGAAAAGGAGGATATGGACTTTGATGTAATTTTTATGGGGAACCGGGAAGAAAACCTGTGGGTCAGGGATAAACTGATCAGGCTCTCGCGGGAACCCGAGCGCCGGGTTTTCGAGTTCGGCCGGTACTGGCCGCTCCGGATTTATCACCGGGGGTTTCTGCTCTGTCCTTTTTTTGTTTACCAGAACCGGGACGATCTTCCCCTGGCCGAGGCGGAGGTTGACGTGGTGCGAGAGAAGATAGAGATTGCGGGAACTATCATCGATGACTCGAATAATTCATATGTACCCATTGTCCTTGAACTGGGGGATGTTATTCTGGATGGGAAGGATCGAGATAATATCCGCCTTATCTGTTATGATGGTTCGGTCCGAGGAGAGTACTGGGAGGGCGAACGAATCCGGGTGATGGGACGCCTTTTGCGGATCAAGGACCGCTGGGGAGAATATGATGCGGTGGCGGTGGATATTAGCTCTAATATTATCAAGGAAAAGCCCGGCCAGTACCCTATTTAATTTGCTGCTTTTCCGTTTTCTACTTTATTTTGACATTTTGACCCCGTCTCCTATATTTTTTAATTTGCGATTTGATTATTTTTGATAGACTGCAATGGTACTCAAAGACACCAGGAGAAGAGGAGAAGAAGCAAGATGTCTGTCCATAAAACCGCGATTGTCGATCCCGCCGCCGAGATCGATCCCGGGGTGGAGATCGGTCCTTACGCGATCATCGAGGGAAAGGTTAAGATCGCCGCCGGAACCCGGGTCATGGCCCATGCCTATATTACCTCTAATACCACTATCGGTCCCGACAACGTGATCCACCCCTTCGCTGTCCTGGGGCATGCCCCCCAGGACCTCTCATACCGCGGGGAGGAGTCCTTTCTCCAGATCGGCCGAGGTAATACCTTCCGGGAAGGGTGTTCCGTGCACCGCGGCTCTAAAGAAGGCTTCGCGACCGTAATCGGGGATAATAATTTTTTAATGGGATACTGCCATGTCGCCCATGACTGTATATTGGGAAACGAGGTGATCATCGCCAATGGCGCTCTGCTGGCCGGGCATGTTCATATTGCCGACAAGGCGTTTATCTCCGGCAATGCCACCATCCACCAGTTTGTCGAGATCGGGACCTTGGCCATGATCGGCGGCCTTGCCCGGGTCACCAAGGGAGTGCCTCCTTACATGACAGTGGTTGGGGATTCCCGGGTCGTCAGCATGAACGTGGTGGGGTTGAAGAGGGCCGGCTTCACCCCCGAGGAACGTGTCAAGATCAAGCGGGCCTATAAATTGCTCTACCATTCCGGTCTCAATGTCAGTCAGGCGGTGAAGGCGATTGAGAAGGAAGACCTGGGTCCCGGGGCGGAGGCTATCCTGAACTTCATCAGCCGGGCGCGCCGGGGAATCTGTAAGCATGCCTGAGTTGACGCGCTGCATAGAGTGGTTTAATTCAGGTTAAAGGAGATCACCCATGTATCGATTGATAAGCTTGTTCGGGATGCTGGTGCTGGTAGGCATCGCCTTCTTGATGTCCAACAACAAGAAGAAGATCAGCTTCCGGATCCTGATTCTCGGGATCGCTCTGCAGGTCTTCTTCGCTCTGATTATCCTGCCGAGCAGTCCGTTCAACCTCCTGATCAAGAATGTTTTTAATATCGAGAGCGCACCGGGGGAGGTCTTCTTCGCGGCCATGAACGACGCGGTTATGAAGCTCTTGAGTTTCGCGGAGGTTGGTTCCCGCTTTCTCTTCGGCAACCTGGTCCAAAATTCGGTGCCGGTTCTGATGCCGTCCGGACCCGCTGGTACCGGGGCTCTTAAAAATGTTCCCGGGACGGTAGCGGTGACCGGGGCTTACTTCGCTTTCAATGTTCTGCCGACTATAATCTTCTTCTCTTCCCTGATGGCGGTCATGTATTACCTGGGAATCATGCAGCGGATTGTGGCTTTCTTCTCCATAATCATGGAGAAGTTTCTCAAGACCAGCGGGGCGGAGACGCTCTCGGCTTCGGCCAATATCTTTGTGGGGCAGACCGAGGCGCCCCTGGTGGTCAGGCCCTTTATTAATGATATGACTATCTCGGAGCTGATGGTGGTGATGGTCGGAGGATTTGCCACTGTGGCCGGGGGAGTGATGGCCGCTTACGTGGGGATGCTGAAGGATTACTTCCCGGATATCGCCGGTCATCTGATCTCGGCCAGCATCATGTCGGCGCCGGCCGGAATCGTGATGGCCAAAATCATGTATCCCGAGACGGGCGAACCCAAGACGATGGGAGGGGTTAAGATTAAGCTCCCCCAGACCAATGTCAACATCATCGACGCGGCGGCCAGCGGGGCCGGGACCGGGCTGAAACTTGCCCTGAACGTAGGGGCGATGCTCCTGGCCTTTGTCGCCCTGATCAATCTGGTGAACTACGGGGTCGAACAGTTTGGATATCTGCTGGACTTGATATTCGGGATAACCACCGATTTAAGCCTCTCGAATCTTCTGGGTTGGATCTTCTCCCCCCTAGCCTGGGTAATGGGAGTCCCCTGGGCGGACTGCATGGTGGTCGGGAGACTGTTGGGGGAGAAGACGGCGGTCAATGAGTTTGTGGCTTACGCCAGACTGGCCAATCTGCTCTCGGCCGGCGTCAAGCTGCATCCGCGGAGTATAGTTATCGCCACCTACGCCCTCTGCGGTTTTGCCAATTTCAGTTCCATCGCCATCCAGATCGGGGGTCTGGGGGGGATCGCCCCCAAACGGAAACACGATCTGGCCCGGATTGGATTCAAGGCCATGATCGGAGGCACTCTGGCCGCTTTCATGACCGGAACAATCGCGGGTATTTTTCTTTAAAATAATAAATCAGGGTTTAATAACGCGCTTGTTCGGGCGATTGACGAAGTAACTTTTAGAGTTCATGAATGATCTGGAACAAGGAGGTGCTCAACAAGTTGCCCCTGATTTTTCATTGGCCCTTTTATTCTTTAATGAGGAAAAGAGTGTAATCCCGGCGGTCACGTCTTTAAAGGACGCGCTAAATCAAGCCGGAATCAACTTTGAGTTGATATTAGTGAATAACGGTTCAACCGACCGGACACCGATCTTAATTAAGAAGCTGGTTTCGAGTGATCGCCGCCTCCGGCAAGTTGAGATAGAAGTAAATCTGGGTTATGGCTGGGGGGCTATCAACGGATTGAATGCGGCGAGGGGAGAGTGGATAGGTTTCATGGCCGGGGACGGACAGGTTGACCCGGCAGATGTGGTCAGGCTCTTCCGGGAGTCCGGTTCAGGCTATGCTTTGATCAAAGTGAAACGGGCCCAGCGACAGGACGGCCTTATCCGAACCTGGATATCGAACATATATGTGATGACGTTCTGTCTATTGTTCGGCCTTCCGTTTTATGATATCAATGCGACTCCGCGTATCTTCCGGAGGTCGTGGCTGGAAAAATTTCAGTTCTCTTCCCGGGACTGGTTTCTGGATGCGGAGATATTGATTAAAACCAAATTCCTGGGCCTGACGGTGAAGGAGATCCCAATCATTTTTCGACGAAGAGAGAGAGGAAGTTCCAATGTCAACCTGAACACTATCTTTGAGTTCATGAAAAATATAATCAGGTTCCGTTTTGGAAAGGAGTTAGCCCAATGGAAGAGAAAGACAAGATTAAAGTCGTAATACTCTGCGGAGGAAGGGGAACGCGTCTGGTGGAAGAGACCGAGTACCGCCCCAAACCGATGATCAGGATCGGGGGAAAGCCGATCCTGGTCCATATTATGGATATCTATTCCGCCTTCGGCTTCAAGCAGTTCGTCCTTACCCTGGGCTATAAAGGGGAGATGATCAAAGATTATTTCCTGAACTTCGATTATTACACCAATGACTTTACGGTTGATCTGGGGGAAGGAAAGGTGATTACCCCGCACACGCGCCTCCACCCCAACTGGCGCATCACGCTGGCTGCCACCGGACTGGAGACCTTGACCGGGGGGAGGATCAAGCGAATCGAGCCGTATATCAACGGCGATACCTTCATGGTCACCTACGGCGACGGGGTCTCGGATATCGATATCGACCGGTTAATTGCTTATCACCGGGAAAAAGGTAAGCTTGCTACCGTAACTGGTGTTCACCCGATGACCCGGTTCGGGGAACTGGATGCCGAGGACGGCCTGGTCAGTGAGTTCCGGGAAAAATCGCAGGTCAAGAGCGGCCTGATCAACGGTGGTTTCTTTGTCTTCCAGCGCGGGGTATTCGATTATCTCTCCGACAACAATTCCCTGGAGCGGGAGCCGCTGGAGAACCTAGCCCGGGACGGCGAACTGGCGCTCTACCGGCACGACGGGTTCTGGCACTGCATGGACACCTACCGGGACATGGAGAATCTGGAGAAACTCTGGTCGAGTGGACAGGCGCCCTGGAAGAAATAAAAGTCTGTGGCAATTTGTATAAACCGCAAAGACGCAGAGGACGCAAAGAAGAACTGAAGAAATAATAATTAATGGTTGCGTTCTTTGCGCCTCTGCGGTTCAAATAAGTTGTGAAGCTAAATTTTAAGATGAGGATATAGTATGAGTAATAATTTTTGGAAGGATAAGAATGTCTTTGTTACCGGCTGCACGGGCCTTCTGGGTTCCTGGATGACCGAGGCCCTCTACCGCCGGGGAGCTAATGTCCTGGGGCTGATCCGGGACCTGGTTCCTCAATCGAACTTGAATAAGTTGAACTGCTGGGACCGGATCAATATCGTCCGGGGAGATGTGACCGATTACGCCGTCCTGGAACGGGCCGTCAACGAATATGAGATCGACACGGTCTTTCACTTCGCTGCTCAGACCATAGTTACTATCGCCAACCGGGCCCCCTTCTCCACCTTCGAGTCTAATATCAAGGGAACCTGGAACCTTCTCGAGGCCTGCCGCCGGGTCGACACGGTCAAGCGGGTGGTGGTCGCTTCCAGCGACAAGGCTTACGGGATCCACGCCGATCTTCCCTATACCGAGGAGGCTCCTTTACTGGGTAGTCATCCCTACGATGTCTCCAAGAGCTGTACCGACCTGATCGCCCGGGCCTATTATCAGACTTACGGCCTCCCGGTGACCGTAGCCCGCTGCGGCAACCTTTATGGGGGAGGGGACCTGAACTGGAACCGGATTATCCCCGGAACAATCAAGAGCGCGTATTTAGATCAACGCCCGATTATCCGCAGCGACGGGACCTATATCCGGGACTATTTTTACGTCCCGGACGCCGTAGTGGGCTACCTGCTCTTAGCGGAGGAGACCGACCGGGAAGATGTCAGAGGCCAGGCTTTTAATTTCAGTGATGAGCGGCAAGCCACGGTCCTGGAAGTGGTAGAACTGATCCTGAAACTGATGAACAAGGAAGAATTGCGGCCGGATATTCTTTCGGAAGCGAAAGGTGAGATCAAGCACCAATACCTTTCGGCGGAAAAAGCGCGCCGGGTCCTGGGGTGGAAGCCTCTCTATACGCTGGAAAAAGGTCTCCGGGAGACGATCGATTGGTATATGGACTTTTTCCAGGAGGAGGAGAAGAAACGCCGGCGGCATGAAACCGACCCAGTTTAACTATCTTTCGGAAGAATCCGCCCCCTACCTGCGCTATACTGATTTTGCGGGCAGTCCGCTTAATCGCAACCGTCTGAGCTGTATTGTCGGGATGCTCGAAGCCTGCGAGGCTACTGAAAGTATCCATTCCATCCTGGAGGTAGGCTGCGGAATTGGAAATATCTGCATCCCATTGGCAAGCCTCGGGTACGATGTTAAAGCTATCGACATAGACGGAGCCTCAACGGAGATAATGCTTTGGAAGAACCCCTTTGATAATCTCCGGGTCGAAACTCTCGCGGTGGAAGATGAAGATGTCGGCAGTTATGATGTCATAGTCCTGACGGAAGTTCTGGAACACGTTCCGAACGCGGAAGATTTCTTCCGGAACATCGTACGGAGAATGCGGCCGGGAACGTGGATGATTCTTACTGTTCCCAAGGGATACGGTCTCTGCGAGTTGGTTCTGCGACCCGGTTATTCGTTGAAGAGAAGCGGGAAGGGTCTGGAGATGATTAAAATTATCAGGCGAATGCTGGGAACCAGGGAACTGACCACGGCCAATGTCCAGACGCCCCATCTTCACTTCTTTACCTTGAAGCGCATAAACGGCTTTTTTGAGCGGAATCATTTACAGCTTATCTCCTTTCATAGTATATTTTTTCTCTGGGTCCTCCTGGAGTCGTTATTTTCCGCGAACAGGTTGCCCGCATCCATGGCACGATGGGATTACCTGTTGTCGCAGAAATTGGCACCCGCTTTCTGCGCGAACTGGATATTCCTCCAGAAGACAGAATAAACCGGGCTCGCGGCGCGGTGCCGTCCTTGCTCGCGCGCCCGGCCCGGAACCAATGAACATTGAGTGATTTTAAAGATATCCCTGTTTTGATTACCGGCGCGTCGGGCTTTATCGGCTCGCACCTTGCCCGGAGACTTGTCCGGGAAGGGGCCCGCGTTACCGCCCTGGTTCAACCCGGACTTCCCCTGTCCCGGCTTTCTGATATTGTAAAAAAAGTTCAGATTTACCCGGTCGATATTCGGGACGGTGAGAAACTCTCTAAAATAGTTGGGAAGGTCGCGCCGCAAAAAATCTTTCATCTGGCCGCCGTCACCGATGTTAATCGCTCTTTGAGTAACTTCGACCTGCTCTTCTCGGTGAATCTGGGAGGAACCCTCAATCTTCTTAAGACCCTGGAAGATATTGAGTATGATGCCCTGGTATGTACATGTACCGCCGAGGCGTACGGGAATAACTCTCCTCCCTTTCGCGAGGAGATGGCCCTGGACCCGGTCTCTCCCTATTCCTGCTCGAAAGCGGCCGGGACCCTGCTCTGTAAAACGTGGGCCAACTCCCGGGGCAAGCCGGTCTCGATTCTCAGGCTGTTTTTAGTGTATGGTCCCGACCAGGGAAGAGAAAGGTTTCTCCCCCAGTTGATCCGGGCGGGGCTGACCGGGCGCCCGTTGCGGATGACGGCGGGAGAACAGAAGAGGGAATATACATATATTGATGACATTATCGATGGATTTTTACTGGCCGGGAAAGCCGGAACCCCCGGAGGGAGAGTCTTCAATCTGGGGAGCGGCCGGGAGATCTCTCTCCGGGAGTTGGTGGCAAAGGTGGCGGCTCTTTTAGGCCGCCCGGTGGTCCGGAGCGAAAAAATTCTTCCCTATCGAAAGAGCGAGCTCTGGAGAATAGTCGGAGATCATTCCCGGGCGGCTGAGGAATTGAGGTGGCGCGCGGTCACGAACCTGGATGCCGGCCTGTCAAAAACTATCAAGTGGTACCAGGAACGACTCCTGGCCTGAACCCCATTATTTCCGGTGAAGAAATAAATGACTGGTTCTGCGAGACGCTTGTTTTATAACCTGCTCCTGTGCGTGGTGTCTTTGGCCGTGGTTTTTTTCCTGGTAGAAGCCGGTTACCGCGTCTATGTGATCACCCGGCAGCCTTCTCCGGGAATCAAGTACACCCCCGATGACATCTGGACCGAGTATGACCCGGTCACTGGCTGGCGCCACATTCCAAAAGCCGTTGTGGGGGATGTTATTATCGACGAGCATGGTTTTCGGGTCGGGCAAGAGAATGAGATCACCAGACCGGTCGGAGAGCGGGTTATCTCGGCCGGAGGTGATTCATTCACTTTCGGCTTCGGGGTTAGGGGTGGAGAGGCCTGGCCGGCCCAACTGGAAAGACTGTTTCCCGGTCGGCCTTATGATGTGATCAATATAGGAGTATGCGCTTACGGTATCGGCCAGATGTATCTTCATTACCACCGGCGGGCACGGAGATACTCTCCAGAGATAGTTCTGGTCGCTTTTATGAGCTGGGATATAGAAAGGGTGGTACGGCGGAGCTGGCTAAATGGTCGGGAGAAGCCGCGCTATGTGCTGCGGAACGGCGAATTAAAGCTTACCAATGTCCCGGTCCCATTAAAACTGGATTTTGACAAGAAGAATATACGCTGGAATGATATTCTCTTCGATAGGCGAAAACTTTATCTGCTGGAGCGGTTCCGGACTTGGGAGAGACCGGAGGATTTATCGAAAAATCCCGTGGAGGTTTACCTGGCGGAGAAAATCACGCCGGATAAATACACGGAAGGGGTCTTGCTGTCTCAAAAAATCCTGGAGCGGTGGCGAGACGAGGTAGAGATAAAAGGCGGCCGCTTCGTGGTAGTGGTGATCCCCACAAAAGATGAGCTCAAGAGCTACAGATCTCTTCTTCAACGGTTAATGGTAAATTTAAGGGATGCGGGAATAGAAGTTCTGGACTGTCAGTCAGCTTTCCAGAAGGAGCAAGACAGGGGCGAAATTTTCCTGGATAATAAACATCCCTCGACTCGCTCTCACGAAGTTATCGCTTTTGAAGTCTACTATTATCTGCTGCATTCTTCGGAAGATAAAAAATAATAGTGGATATTTTATCCTCTAATTCTGACATAAGGACTATCGACGTCCAAAAGTATCAAAACGACAAAGGATTATAGCAAATGGAGAGCTTGTAAAAAAATAATTCTTGACCGAATCTCTTTTTTTGCCTAATGTCTGTATAT
>JAVCDH010000039.1 GCA_030765805.1 Candidatus Euphemobacter frigidus | reverse complement strand
TGCTTCGTCGCTGCGCTCCTCGCAATGACAAAGTGAAACAATATATATATTATAATGCGTTACCTGAGACAAGTGCATACCCCCAATAATATAAATTAGCGCCTTCGGCGCTACTTTGGAGTGCGCAAGCTTGCTTGCGCTTTTCGTATAATCGCGGTAGCAAGCTACCGCACTCCAAAATTATTGTCCCGATGGCAATCGGGATCAGCCTCAGGCTGAAAATTCCGATAAAACTTTAGCTCACTTTAGTTCACTTTAGTTCACTTTAGCTCACTTTAGCTCACTTATTATTATCATACATGAGGCTTCTTTTCCCCCGGGCCCATCCCGGAGATCGAGTCTCTCATCTTGGTGTCGGCCTTGATGTTGCTAAAACGGTAGTAGTCCAGAATCCCCAGGTTGCCCTCCCGGAAAGCCTGGGACATCGCCTTCGGTACTTCGGCTTCAGCTTCCACCACCTTGGCTCGCTGCTCCTGGACCCGGGCTTTCATCTCCTGCTCCAAGGCCACGGCCATCGCCCTCCGCTCTTCGGCCTTGGCCTTGGCGATCTCGAGGTCAGCCTGGGCCTGCCGCTGCTGGAGCTCGGCGCCGATGTTCTTGCCGACATCAACATCCGCGATATCGATGGAGAGGATCTCAAAGGCTGTTCCCGCGTCCAGTCCCTTTGCCAGCACCCTCTTGGAGATCATGTCCGGATTCTCCAGGACCCTCTTATATGTTTCGGCCGAGCCGATCGAGGTGACTATCCCTTCCCCCACGCGGGCGATAATCGTGGCCTCGGTGGCTCCTCCCACCAGCCGTTCGAGGTTGGCCCTGATGGTCACCCTGGCCTTGGCCATTAACTGGATCCCGTCCATCGCCACCGCGTCAACGGTCTGTTTCCCCTTCTCCGGATCGGGACAGTCGATCACCCGAGGATTTACACTGGTCCGGACCGCCTGCTCGATGTCCCGGCCGGCCAGGTCGATGGCACAGGCTTTCTTGAATGTTAGTTCGATATTGGCCTTGTCGGCCGCTATCAGGGCGCGGGTCACTTTTCCCACATTGCCTCCCGCCAGGTAGTGGGCTTCGAGGTCGTTGGTGACAACGACCAACCCGGCCTTGGTGGCCATGATCTTGGCGTCAACAATGAGGACCGGCCTGATCCCCCGGAGTTTCATCCCCACCAGATTTAAGAGACTCACGTGCGCCCCGGCCGCCAACGCCCGGACCCAGACCTTGAGGAAGTAAAAGAAGATCCCCAGAAAGATCAAGGCGACAATAACGATGACGACGGTGATAAGTGGTGCGATATTCTGTCCCATTTTGATACCTCCTAAAATTTAATCTGGATTATGAATAATCCAGATGGTTTATTTGCATTATACTATCTGATTGATAACTTACAATTATTTTTGGCGGCTGTCGATGTTCTAAGTTGGACGTTCGATGTTCGAAGTTCAGTCTTTTCCGTTTCTGGGGTTTATGTACTCTGCGACGTTCGACGTTGAATGTTCATTCTTTACCTGAACCACCACCCGGTTTCCTTCAATCCTGATGATCTCGACCTTGGTTCCTTTTGGCAGATACTCGCCGCCGGTGACCACGTCGATCCGGTTCCCCTCGAGATCGACCATCCCGGCGGGCCGGAGGTCGGTGAGAGCGGTTCCGGCCTTCCCGAGCAGCTCCGGCAACCCTCCCTCGGACGCGGAATATCCTCTCTCGGACGAGTTGAGGAAGAGACGCCGCCCGGCGGGCGACCGGGGCAGGTACTTGATCGAGAGAAAGAGGCCGATCATGGTAATTACCATCACGCCGGCCAACCAGTAGAGCCCGAAAGTCGTGCCCTGGTTAACGAACGCGAGGATGACGCAACCGACCAGGGCGAACGCGCCCAGGGTACCGACGATACCACCCGGGATGAAGACCTCCAGGCAGACCATCATCAGTCCCAGAATTAGAAGAAGTATCATCCAGACCAAAATTTTCCTCCGAAAAATTTTGACGGTTTTGTTTTTATAACTAACTTGCTCGAAAGATATATCATATTATTTTAACTTCGTCATTTTTTTCGTCATTCTTTGCCACCACTACCACCCGGTTGCCGTCTACTTTGATTACCTCGACTGTTTCTCCCGCCTCGATGAACTCCCCCCGGGATACTACATTGACCGGCTGACCCCCGATCCTGGCTTTCCCGGCCGGTCTCAGTTTGGTGATGGCCGTACCTTGAGAGCCGATCAGCCGGGAAAGGCCGAGCTTGGCGCTGGAGAACCCGTCCCCCCGTTTCTCCTCCGTGGTGAGGACGAACCTCTTATAGAAGGGCGACGAGCGGACAAAGACAAACCGGTAAGTGAGGAGGATAATCAAGAGGAAACCAAGGAGCGCCCCCCCGAAATTGGAGAGCGCCCGGTAGTAGTTAGGATGGATAACGGTGGGCGCGCTGAAGATGGGCCCCTTCCCCATGGCGGCGATAAACGAGACGATCAGGCAGAGGGCCCCGGCACTCCCCAGTAACCCGAACCCGGGAGTAATAAAGAGCTCGATGAAGAGCAGGGTCAGCCCGACCGCGAAGAGGACGATCTCCTCGTAGCCGGCCAAGCCGGCGACATTATGACCGAAGAAGAAAAGGGCCAGACAGGTAATCCCCAGGATCCCGGGCAGACCGAATCCCGGGGTCTTGATCTCGAAGTAGATCCCGACCAAGCCCCCAAGCAGAAGCAACACGGTGATCATGGACCCGGTGATGAAACGAGCCAGTTTCTCCGAGGGGGTGATCTCAATGGTCTCCCGGGGCGCGTCTTTGAGACCAACGGTATCGAGGAGTTGATCGAGGTCCTCGACCGTCCCCTCCGAGAGGCCGGCGGCAACCGCTCTCTTATTGGTCAGGGTGAGGAGTTTTCCTTTCTCGATCAGATCGGGGATCTCCACGTCCCGGTCCACCATCGCCTCCACCACTTCGGCCGGATGGCCGTTCTGTTCCGCGGTCGCCGCGATCATCGCCCGGAATGCGGAGGTTATCTTCTCGGCGGTCGCCTCGTCGAGCTTGGCCGCCCCCCCGGTCAGGGGGGAGGACGCGATCGGGGTGGCGGCCCCGATCATGGACCCCGGGGCCATATAGATATGATCGGTAGCCACCGCGATATAGGCGCCGGCCGAGAAGGCCCGGATATCGATGAATGTGTAGGTGGGAATATCGGTCCGAGTGAGGAGTTCCATGATCTCCTCCGTGGCGGAAGCCGCTCCTCCGTTGGTATTCATGTGGAGAACGATAACGCGGGCCCGGGCGGCTTCCGCCTCCGCGATTCCGCGGTCAAGCACCCAGACCAGCCCCTTCTCGATCTCTCCTTCCACCGGGAGAATATAGACCGGCCCGGTCTCTCCGCCGAAAGCCGGAAAAGAATTCAAGAGGAAGAAGGAAGTCAATAAAAAGAATATTACGCGATTTGTCATAGCAACAATGATCCGGCCAGATTTTTAAATACTGAAAAGTACATTATCATATCTGCCCAGGATTGTCCTCCAGGCTATCTTTTCAAGCTTAAAATCCGAGATCTTCTCAAGCCGGGGCAGAAGTAATTGTTCGTCGAATTCTACCGGGGTAAAGAAATCCAGATCATAGGAAACCCGGTGACCGATCTGGAGAGCCAGAGCGGTCCCGCCGCCCAGATAGGATTTGTGGATAATCTCACTCTTCCCTAATAGGGCCAGAATTGCTTCCGTGTTTCCCGGAAGGACTTCTTCAAACACCGGATCTGATCCTTTTTAACATTGAAAAATAATGACCAAAAGTTAGCGCTTTTAGGGGATAAATTTCCGCTTCTTGAAAGCGTGTCGATGATCCGCGAATGCGGAAAAGCAGTCAACATCCATTTTATCGCCTCGGGCCCTCCGTATTCAAGGATTCGTTCAATTATAAATCGGGGACGCTCTTGATAATTTAATTCATCAAAATGAATATCCCAGAAACAGGATTTTAAAAAATCAGGAGGGGCTAAGCTTTTTTCCATGTTTTATTATATCAACCCCCCGAAGAAAGTGGAAGATATGTTTGTTGATTTTTTGTTATATTAGTAAAGAACCACCAAGGCGCTAAATTACGAAGAAAGATGGAAGAGAAACATAGTAACTTCAATCTCCTCCTTATTGCCGCCCTGATCCTGTTCGCTGGTTCGGGGTGCGGTGAAAGATCGGAAGAAGAGCCGGTCTTCAATCCGGCCGGCCCGGAAGAGAGAAGGTGGGTCCCCGAGATAGTCCCCTATCTTGACGCGAAACCATCGGCGGTCGACGGACAGGGAACCGCCGAGCCCCGGCACTATGGCCCTTACCCGGTTGGCTCCCGGCAAGACTTTGAGATCAACTTTACTATCGGCGAGGCGGGGATCGCCCCCGGCGGATTCGTCTTTCTTCAGATCTCACCCTGGTGGGGGTGGTCGGAACCCCAGACCGGCTCCCCGGGGAGAGAAGGTTACGTCGAGGTCCGTACTTCCTTCTCCGACCCCCCGGTAGAAGTGGAGATCCTCCCTCTGAACCGGGTCATGGTCTTCTCCCGGGCCCACCCCCTCCCTTCCGGGGGAGTGATCACCTTCATCTACCGGAACGCCCGGGTCGACCGGTTCGCGGAGACGGAAGAACTCTTCCAGTTCTTTACTGATGTCGACGGCGACGGCCACTCCGCCTGTATCGCCGCTCCGCCGACGATTACAACCGTGGCCCGGGAACCGGTCCGATTGAATGTAACGGTTCCCTCCCAGGCCGCCCCGGGAGGGGAGATCGAAGTTCGCGCCGCGCCGCTTGACGGCCAGGGCAACTGGAGCGAATGCCCCTCCGGCTCTTATCGACTCATGGTCACTCTTGACGGAAAAGAAGTTCTTCAAGATGTGGCTACTCGGCCGACGGTCATTACCACCGCCGGGGGAGAAAAGACAATCTCATTCCGGTATCTGCCGGATGATGAGGGTATCTATTTCTTCAGTGTCACCGGTCCCTCGGGTCTCCAGGGCAGAAGCAATGTCCTCCTCTGTGAAGAGGGAAAGCCGGCGTTGCGCCTTCATTTCGGGGATATTCACGGCCACTCCCGCCTGTCGGACGGGACCGGCACCCCTGAAGATTATTACCGTTACGCCCGGAAGGTCTCCGGGTTCGAGATTTCAGCCCTGACCGACCATGCCGCTTATGGAACAATCCCGATTAAAGGAGCGGTCTGGGATCGAATCAAGCGGGCCGCCAACGAGGCCTATCAGCCGGGACGATTCGTAACCTTCGTGGCCTTCGAGTGGACTAACTGGAGATACGGCCACCGTAATGTCTATTACCGGGACGGTGACGGCCCGATCTTTCGCTCCATTGACCCGGAAAGTGACACGCCACAAAAACTCTGGGATCTGATCGAACCCTATCAGGCCATGACGATCGCCCATCATGTCGGCGGAGGCCCGATTGCCACCGACTGGGATATCCCGCCGACGGCGGAAGAGTGGCTGGTCGAGATCAGTTCCATTCACGGCTCCTCCGAATACTACGGATGCGAGGCCTGTATCTACCGGCCGGTCCGGGGATCTTTTGTCCGGGACGCCCTGGCCCGTGGGTATAAGCTGGGGATCATCGGCTCGGGGGACAACCACGACGGGCATCCCGGAGACGGCAGTATCGGGGCGATCGTCACCGGCGTTATGGGAGTATATAGTACCGGTCTGACCCGGGAGGAGATCTGGGATGCCTTCCGGAAAAGACAGGTTTACGGAACTAGTGGTCCGAAGATAATCTTGAACTTCCGGGTCGCCGACTCACCGATGGGATCGGAAGTTGACTGGGCGGCGGACCGGGGCGCGATCCCGGTCGGGATCCGGGCGGTCGGCTGCGACGAGATTGACCGGGTCGAGGTGATCCGCAACGGCGAGGTCGTCTTCTCGGAGAAGGGGGAGGGTGTCTTCGCCCGATATCTTCTCCAGGACGCATCGGCGCCGGCCGGAACTTCCTGGTATTACGTGAAGGTCATTCAGAAAGACGGCCAGATGGCCTGGTCAAGCCCGGTCTGGGTGACGGTTAAATAAGCCCACGCTAATAAATTAGCTGCGCGACTTATTTGAACCGCAGAGACCCGCTTTCAGCGGGCAAGCGCAAAGTTTACCCGCCATCGGCGGGAACGCAAAGGAAAATTTAAAAATAACTAACCCAGTAATTGATTAAGTTATTGCTTCTTCGCACTACTAGAATAAAACAGGTTTAATTAATAAACTCTAATTTTCTTTCTTTGCGCTCTTTGCGTCTCTGCGGTTTAATTATCTATCTTTACATCTTCGGGGTTTGATTTTAGTTTGCTGTATGTTGAAATTCAGAAGCAACAAGATGAAGATAAAACCGAAATTGCTGACTTTTTGGCCGGTCCTGGTCCTGCTTGGTGTAATAGCGTTCCTCTTCCGGGAGGTATTCTTCCCCCCCTTCCCGGCCTGGGCGCTCTCGCGGGAGTCGGGAGATGTCGCCACCATCTACTATTACTGGCGGAGTTTCGGGTTTGAATCACTCAAGGCCGGGACCCTCCCGTTCTGGAACCCCGCCATCTTCTGCGGGGTGCCGTTTATGGCCTACCCGGAGTCGGCCATCTTCTATCCCCTCAACCTGATCTTTCTCTTTCTGAAGCTCCCTACGGCGTTGAACGGGAGTTTCATTATTCATCTGGCGGGGTTGGTCATCTTTCAGTTCTTCTGGCTTCGTTCTATCGGATCGGCCCGCTGGCCCTCCCTCCTGGGGAGCCTGGTCCTGGGGTTCTCCGCCCCGGTCATCCTCCATCTCAACGCGGGACATCTCTCCAATATCTGTACCATGGCCTGGGTGCCGCTGCTCTTTCTGCTGGCCGAGGGCTTCCTCCGAACCCGCCGGCTAAGATGGGCGGCCGGGCTCGGTCTCTTCCTGGCCCTTCAGCTTCTGGCCGGGCACTGGCAGTATCTCTACTACACGGTCCTCGGGCTGACAGTATATATACTGGGGCGCCTGATGATCGATCCGGAGACCCGGAAGAGGTGGTGGAAGTACGTCCCTCCGGGGGTGATTCTCTGCCTGGTTATCGCAACCGGGCTGACCGCCGTCCAGACCCTCCCCGCGCTGGAAGTCTCCCGGGATTCATTTCGAAAGGGGCTGGACCTGCAATGGGCCTCCGCCTTCTCCCTCCCACCGGTCAACCTCCTGACTTTTATTATCCCCGGATACCTAGGAGATACCGTGAGCAGCCTTTACCGGGGGAGATATTATTTCTGGGAGATGTGCGGCTATCTCGGCTTCATCCCCCTGGTTCTGGCGGGGCTCTCGGTTCTGCTCCGGAAGGACCGGCTGACCACCCTCCTGGCTGTCCTGGCCGGGGGTGCGCTGCTTATCGCCCTGGGGACCTACACCCCACTCTTCAAGGTACTCTACTCCATCCTTCCCGGCTTTCGCTACTTCCGGGGAAGCGCCAAGTCTCTCTTCATGGTCGCTTTCTTTCTCTCCGCTCTGGCCGCCCGGGGCGCGGACTGCCTCTCCGCGACGGGAAGAGAAGACCGGGCGGAGAGGAACGACGGCCCGGTTCTCCGGTTCTCACCTTCCGGACGCCGAACGGTCTTCGCCGTCTCGGCCGGGCTGCTCCTTCTCGTGGCCCTGGGTTCGCTCATCTTCTCCGGCTCGACCTCCGACACTCCTCCCAAATGGTGGCAACCCCGGCTGGAGAGTGAACTGCTCCGGGGTCCACATTATGATATCGTCCCTCCCGGACAACCCCTCTGGTGGAAAGAGCTGATGCGGCAGACCCCGCCGGATGATGACTATCCCGCCTATGTCCGGAGATTGGTGGGGGAGACCCCGTTCCCCCGGAATAGCTGGCGAACCCTGCGGATGGGGATCAGCCAGCTGGGATGGACCGCGCTGGCTTTCGGACTGATCCTGGGAGCTTCGGCTCTGCTCCACCAGCGGCGGATATTCCTCTCCGCGGCCGTAACCATCCTGGCGGCGACGGAGTTGATCTCCTGGGCAAAGCCTTATATAACGGGTTTTGACAGCCGGGTCTGTCTCTGGAAAGATGAAGTCAGGTCATTCTTCGAGGACCAAGCACTTCCATTCCGCTATCTCAGTATCGACCCGGCGGATTATAACCGGGGGATGCTGGGAGGGTTCGCCTCGATCCTCGGGTATCAGGCGGACGCGACCCGCCGCTACCTCGAATATATCAATGTCAGCCAGGGTCTTCCTCCGGAGCCCCGGGAATTGGTCCCGGTGGTGATCAATTACTCGCGCCTGCTGGACCTTATGAACACCCGGTTCGTGATCACGCCTTCCGACGTGGCGCTTGATCTTCCCTGGTTCCGTGAGGCACTCTCCACGGCCGGGAGCAAGATCTGGAAGAACCGCCGGGCGGCGGACCGCGCTCTCGTCTCCTCCCGGGCCCGGGTGATCACCACTCCTTCGGCAGTCCTGCGCGCCTTGAACCGTGCCGACTATCAACCGGCGGAGGAGGTCATCTTTGAAGAATCTCCTCCACCCCGGTTTCTTAAGAAAGGGGAAGGAGGGACGGCGCGGGTGGTTGAATACGGATCGCAGGAGATAACCATCCGGGCCGAACTGGATGGCCCCGGCATCCTGCTCGTCAATGAGAGCTGGTCCCCGGGCTGGAAAGCATACGTGGACGGGGAGGAACAGAAGATATACCGGGCCAATTATTTGATGCGGGCGGTCTGCCTGGAGGCGGGGAGCCATACTGTCCGTTTCATATACCGCCCCCACTCTTTTATCATCGGCGCGGTGATCAGCGTTACGGCCCTGGTTATCCTCATAATCTCCAGTCTTGCCGCCCGGTCGGGCCGGTTCCGGGCCGGGAGGGTCCGGAGGAAGGAATGACGCCTATAGAAGTCTATGGCATTTTTTAATTTCATTATAATTTGAAACTGATAAAATAGTTGGGCATGAATCTATCGGACAGATCAACGACAGTAAAGAATCAATCCCCGCAAGCCCTGGCTGAATCGCTCCACAATCTTCCCAGGGAAAAGAAGCTGGATCTTATTCTCTCTTTTCCTCCTGTGGTCGCCGGCGAGGTCCTCTGGCGGACCGACCGGGCCTCACGGGCCGATATTCTCTTCCGGATCGATAACCGGAAATTAGCTCCGATTATCACCGAGATGCCGGTTGACTGGGCGGCCCATTGTCTCCGGCTGCTGCCAAAGGCGAGGATAAAACGGGTTCTATCCTCGCTTTCGCCGGAGAAAGCGGAGAGTCTGAAGAAACAGCTTGCCTATAAGCCGGATACGGCCGGGGCCCGGATGAATCCGGATGTGACCACCTTCCCCGCGGACCTGACCGTGGCTCAAGCGATCCGGAAGATCCGAGAGACCATGTCGCTCCGGAGGGTCTTCCATTGTTACGCGGTGGATGAGGAAGGAAAGTTGCTGGGGGTGGTGCCTCTCCGAAGGTTGCTGATGGCAGAACCGGAGACCAGACTGAAGAACTTGATGCTCCCCCATACCATCTCCGTCCCGGTCGATATGGACCAGGAAGAGGTGGCCCGGGTTGCTACCAAGAACATGATCTTCGCCCTGCCGGTAGTGGACAAAAAAGGGAGATTAATGGGGGTCATCACCCTCGACAAGGTCCTGAGGATGATCCATGAAGAGGCAACGGAAGATATCTACAAGATGGCGGGGACCAACAAGAAGGAGATCACCAGCCAGTCACTCTTCAGGATCGCCCGGATCCGGGCCCCCTGGCTCTTCGCCAGTTTTCTAGGGGGGCTGGGGGCCGCCATGATCATCGGAATCTTCGAGCACGCTATCGCCAAAGTGGCCGCCCTGGCAATGTTCCTCCCCATTGTCCTGGGGATGGGTGGAAATATCGGGGTTCAGTCCTCCACAGTCGTCGTCCGCGGCCTGGCGATGGGGTATATCGACGTCCGGGCGATCGGCCGGACGGTCATCAAGGAGATGGTGATCGGGCTGCTGCTGGGTATTGCCTACGGGATCATTCTGGGGTTCTTCGCCATGTTCCGTTTCCTGGGGAGCGAGCCGCCGCTCGGTGGCTTGGGTTTTGGTCTTTCGCTTGGTCTCACCGTTGGCATAGCCATATTCTGTTCCATGTTTATCGCCGGGACAACCGGCGCTTTCATCCCCATGGTCCTGAAGAAGATCAATATCGATCCCGCCATCGCCACCGGACCCTTCGTCACCACTTCAATCGACATCCTGGGGATTGTCACCTACTTTATCGTCGCCACCATCTTTCTCGCCGAGCACTTGGTATAATCCTTTAACCCTGATTATTTCTTGTTCCGACCCCAGTGTCTCTCCCGGTATTTTTTTTGTATCTCCGGAGGGAAGAGCCGATCCCCCTCAAATCGATGCTTGAGCCGGAAGATGAGAAGATAGGTAAAGGGAGCGCAGGGATTGTAGATCTGATCAGCGATTATGTGGAGCGTAAACCCCAGGGAGAAGCCCCAGGCCCAGGGGCGGCGGATGAAGGTCAGGCTGAGGATCCAGAAGACGGCCGCCAGTTCATACGAGTGGAGAAAGAGGAAGAACCGCTTATAAACATGTTCATCAGCAGCCCGAAAAAAATTTTTAAAAGAGAAGTTACGATAGCCAAAAAAATAAAAATATTCAAAGAAGTGGTCAAGGTCGATAAATATCCCGGAGAGGAAACAGGCTAGGGCAGCGGAGATTGAATGCGAGAAGAGATATATCACCCCCGAACCGACCAGGGAGAGCGCTGTATGTTGATAGAGCTTCACTTAACCTAAATTGAGCGAATCTATCAAGGAAGGAGGCGAACAAGGTCCATCAGTTGTGGGGGGGGATAGTAAGGCCGATATTCTGAGCGATATCCTTAAACTCCACCCGGGAGATCTCATCGAGGGTCTTGCCCCTCTCTTTTAACTGCTCGTTGAACTTAATCGCTTTTTCCTGCATCAGGGCGTGGGTATCCTTTGACCCCCCGTAAAGACGGAAATTAACTCCCCGGGTTATCCGGACATGACCATCCTTACAATCAAAACCTAAACCCAGCAGAAGCGATCTGATGTTTCGATCAACCATTATTCAATCATCCTCTTAAGGTCCGGGTTAACCCGGATTCAAACTTCTTTCCTCACTCTCTTATTTAGACGCCCGGCGGTAGCGGGTGTTCAGTTTATTATAATTTACCCGGTTGTCAATATAGATAATACAATATTATCGGGATTCTGTCAAATTGCTGAAGAATACGGTTGCCCGGCCGAGAGGATAAAGTTATAGTGGTTTTAATCCGGGAATCAACCGGAAAAATGGATAAGGGAGATTGAACCATGGTTAAACATCCAGGACAAAAATACCAGTATAAGAGTATGTTTGAGAAGATGCACATGTACGCAATCAAGGACCGTGCCTCTTTGATGCGGGATCTCGATTACAGCGCCACGGAAGTGAAGCGCCGGATCAAGCAGGACGTGGAGTGGGAGAATGAAGGGTTTGAGCTCCCCGATTATTACTCCCATATCGATAAAATCGTGGATTACGTCTTCGAAAAATGAAAGAGATGGTCAAGGCAGTCCGGGAGTTCCACCGCAAGTACGCCCTCAAAGCCCGGGGCGGTGAAGAGATGCTCCATCGCATGAACCTGATCATGGAAGAAGTCGGGGAGATAAGTCAGTGCCTGACCAAGGGGAAACCCCGGCAAGATTTAATTGAAGAACACGCCGACCTTCTGATCCTGCTGATCGGGAACGCCATCTCGCTGGATTTCGACCTGGAGAAAGCATTCTGGGAAAAGTATAAAAAAATTATGCGCCGAAAGGGGCGGATGATAAACGGTACTATCCGGGTGAGCGAGACCTGATACCCTTAACCGACCTTCTTCTCCACCCGCTGATTTCCTACCAGTTTGCCGGCCACGTAGATCCGGTAGGTATCCACCGCCGGGGTGGATTTATGAAGCTGTCTCTGCGCCCGGGCGGCTCCGCGCCCACAGTTCAAGCAGATATTACTCTGGCTCCGGAAAATTCTTTTACAGACAAAACAGTAGTAATAATTCATCCGAACTCCCCTGTTTATTAGAAAAGAGAACACATAACCTTTCAGCCGGCGGAGAGATGGAAGAGCCAGTACATCCCCGCCAGGTAAATCACCGCGATCGCGACGTTATTCCAGACAGCGAACCGGGCCGCCGGCTCCGGCTTCATCCGCAGCCAGAGCGCCGTCACCAGAACCAGGACGATCCCCATCCCCCCCGCCACGTAGAAGGCCGGACCGATCCCGCCCAGGATGCTCCCTTTCCGATATGCCAGGTCGGCCCAGAATACGATCCCCAGATTGAAGATGTTACTCCCCAGGATGTTCCCCAGGGCCATCTCATTCGCGCCCATCCTGACCGCCGCCAGGCAGACCGCCACCTCCGGGAGTGAGGTGACCAGAGCCAGGAAGAGGGCCCCCACAAAGCTCTCCCCCCAGTGAGTAAGCTCGGCGATCTGCTGACCGGTCCGGGCCAGCCAGAATCCACCTACCACCACCAGGGCGACTGAGGCCAGAAGCCGGTAATAAAGAGCATCCCGGTGACCCGGTCTCGCATCTCCTTTTTCTTTTTTCTTTCGGATTGCGCCGGGGGGAAGTTCGTCGCGGAAGAGCTTCCAGGATCCGGCCAGGTAGAGAATAGCCACCGCCCAGGAAGCGAGACTGATCCCCCCCGGGCTTAAGAGCTGCCGGTTCCGGTTCAGGGCCGCGAAGACCATAAGCAATCCGGTCATCAAAATAATCATCAACAAGAGGAGTCGGAACGGGGCCAGGGAGAGATCGGCCGTTATGGGCCGGCGCGCCAGACAGACGCTGATGACGAAGATAATGAAGAGATTGAAAGCATTGCTTCCCAGGATATCACTCAGCGCGAGGGATGGGGAGTGGGCGATCAGAACGGCGCCCAGTGCGGTGGCAAGTTCAGGGATGGAGGTCACCGCCGCCAGAAAGATAAAGCCTACCCAGAGGTCGGATAAGCCGTGGCGTTCCCCCAGTTCTTTCCCGTTCCGGGCGAGATAGAAGCCGCCGACAATGACCAGGGCGGCGCTGATCAGAAACTGAAGCCAGACCATAAACACGTTCATGGAGTGTATTTAAATTTCACGGTGAATGTTGGTGATAGTACCGGTTGCCGGCCGGTCCGTCAATTATGAATGGTTTCGCAAAAAAAGTTTGCAATGAATGACGCCAACTTGCTATACTGCAATATTATGGTTGGAAAAAGCAAAGCAAGAAGTTCCCAGAAAGAATTCTTATTCGACTCTGCTCACCAGAAGGATTTCCTCTCCAACCCACCCCGTCCCCGTAACCTGGGCCGGTTGCCCGTGGCGGTGCTTGAGGTGAGTACCCGGGCAAAAAATTGGCTCCGGGCTCATGGGATATCCAACATTGATCAGTTAATCAAGGCTGAGAAGGAGAAGGTTATCTCCCGCCAATGTCTGGATAACCAGATCCGCAAGGAACTTCATTCCGCGTTAACCCCTTACTGGAACGGAAAAAAATATAAATATATCATAGCTTTAAACTTCATCGAGCACGGTGTCGATAAAGCTCTCAGTCAATCCCGGATCAGAAAGGCCTCGCTCAAACGCCTATCCCTCCCCAACGCCTTGCGGCAGATTCTCCAGAAGAAGAGGATTCAAACTATCGGGCAGCTCTTTCTCCAGGAAGAGCTCAGATGGCGGAATCCCCGCAGCCTGGGAAATATCCTGGTCAATGAGATATTGATCTCGCTCAGTACTTTTCTGAATTCGCTCAGCTCCGATTGAACCGGGAGAAGCGGGCTCGCTGGGTACATGGTTTACCCCTTGATCTAATAAAGGTAATAAAGAACATAAATCAAGCGGTGGCAAGATCAAAATTCGGGGATTAAGTTTTGGTGCTTTTT
>JAVCDH010000077.1 GCA_030765805.1 Candidatus Euphemobacter frigidus | reverse complement strand
ATTCCGGCGCTACCTTAAGCAGTTTAAAGTGGGACCTTCCCCGGGATCGGTCTTTCCAGATCGTGGGTACCTCGACGATCTTAAAACCATTTAGATGGGCTTTGACGGTCAATTCCAGCCCGGTGGTATAGTTATCCGACTTCAAAATACCGAGCGTGTTCAGGATCGTCGCCCGGTACATCTTATAGGCGTTGGTCGCGTCATTAGTCGGCAGACCGATTAAAACCTGAAGCGCCTTTCCCAGGAGTCTGGACAGGAAATGCTTGACCCGGTCTTCATGTTCGCCGGAACCGGACGGGATATACCGGGACGCCGAGATCAGGTCGTAGCCTTCTTTGATCTTCTCCAGCATCTTGGGGATATCACTGACATCATCGGCCAGGTCGGCCATCACCGCGACGATCACCCCGCCTTCCACTTCCTCGTAAGCGCGGTTCAAGCATCGACCGAGACCGTGATTACCGCGCCGATTGATCAAGACCAGGTTCGGATATCTGTTCTGGAGGTCCTGAACGACCTCTCTGGTCCGGTCGGTTGAGTTGTCGTTCACCACAATCAGCTTGTGGGGGAGATCGATCCGGGTCTGAATCTCATGAATGGTCCGGATCGTCTCCGAGATGTTGAACTCCTCGTTGTAGGCGGGAACAATAATATTCAGGAAATATTGATCGGTCATTGCTGTCTTCTCTTCTCTAAAATTATTGTTACCGGGCCGTCATTCTCCAGCCTGATCAGCATCTTAGCCCCGAAAATGCCTTTTCGAGGGGAGAGGCCCATCTCTTCCAGGCACAGGCAGAAGTATTCATAGAGCCGTTCCCCCTGCTCGGGAGGAGCGGCATCGGTAAAACTGGGGCGACGTCCCTTCCGACAGTCGGCGTAAAGAGTGAACTGGGAGACCACCAGAACCTCCCCCTGAATATCACGGAGGGAGCGGTTCATCTTCCCCTTCTCATCTTCGAAGACCCGGAGATTGCCGATCTTCTCAGCCAGCAGGGCCGCCTCGTTCTCGGTATCACCGTGGGTCACCCCCAGAAGCACCAGGAATCCCGGTCCGATCCGGGAGACCATCTCCCCTCCAACCTCAACCGAGGCTTTTCTTACTCGTTGAATAACCGCTCTCATTATAGAATTTAGCTCCGCAACTTATTTGAACCGCAAAGACGCAAAGAACGCAAAGTAGAAATAATTACGTCGACCTGAAGGTCGACGACTACAATATTTATAGTTGCCCCACCAGAGGCGGGGCTAATTTATATAATTCCATAGCCGATTGATTCATGCAATACTTTTAGGTTATAACATGAGCCCCATTAACCGCAAACAAACCGGCCTCATGAGTGCTAATATGACCAACGCCTCTGATATAGATAGAGAACTCTGCACTCTCTGCCCCCGCAACTGCCGGGTCAGACGAGAGGCCGGAGAATACGGCTACTGCCGGACCGGTAGGGAGTATAACATAGCCTCCATCTTCATGCACCGGGGAGAAGAACCCCCTGTCTCGGGAGAAGCCGGAATCTGCAATGTTTTCTTCACCCACTGCAACCTCCAGTGCGTCTTCTGCCAGAACTATCAGATCAGTCAAAATAAGATCGAACATCCGGAATATCTTACGCGGCTGCCGGAAGTCGTCCGCCAGATTGAGAAGTTACTGGACCGGGGCGCGACCGGAGTTGGTTTCGTCTCCCCGTCTCACTGCATTCCCCAGATGAGAAAGATCATCCGGGCGTTGCGGGGACGGGGAAGATCTCCGTTCTTCGTCATGAATACCAATGGATATGATCGGAAGGAGACCATCGAATCCCTGAAAGAAGAGATTGATCTCTACCTCCCTGATCTCAAATATATGGACAGTGAACTGGCCGAACGTTACTCCGGAGCGCCCGACTATCCTGAAATCGCCGCGGAGGCTCTCAAGGAGATGTTCCGCCAGAAAGGATCCCGGCTTACGACCGGCAGGGACGGCCTCAGTCGACCCGGATTGATTATCCGTCACCTTATCCTTCCGGGTCAGGTTGAGAACAGCAAGGCCTGTCTCCGATTTATCGCGGAGGAACTCTCCGTTGAAGTTCATATATCATTGCTGGCTCAGTACCATCCCATTCCCCGGGTCCGGGATCATCCCACCCTGGGCCGCACACTCCACCGGGAGGAGTATGAGGAGGTGAGAGAAGAGATGGTAAGACTGGGATTCCAGCGAGGATGGGTCCAGGAATTGGAGAGTCACGACAGTTACCTCCCCGACTTTAATCAGGCCAACGTTTTTGTTGGAACAGGGAACGGTGGAGTAGATGAAGTGAACTAAAGTTCGAAGTGAGCTAAAGTGACTAAAGTGAGCTAAAGTGACTAAAGTTAAATAAATCACGGATTACTGATTACTTTCTTAGCTCTCTGCTATTCCTTGCTTATCCCCGCTCTTCCCTTCTAATCCTTGCACTTCAGAGTCCGCAATCGATTGATCGCCGCCGCGATCTCATACCGCCGGGGGCGGGCATAATTCCCTTTCAGATACGGACAGATCACATCCATCCCGTCCCGGTCGAGGTCCGCTTCCACCAGGTCCAGAATCTCCCGGAGCGTCCTCTCTCCATTCATGTAGTTCTTCGCGGCGTAATGAATGATATCCCCGATCGCCCGGGTCTGACTGATGTCCACCAACTGCTCAACCTGGGAGAGGTCGATATAATGTTTCCCAAAAGCGATGCTGTTAATACTCTTGGCGGAGATTCTGGCCTGATTCTTCTTCCCTTTCCGAGGATCGAAGCTGGCGGGGATGGGCCGACGGTCCTTTACCCTTCCAAACGTCTCGCCACCCTCAAATGTCCGGCGGGTGGAGTAGCTTTGAGCGATGGATCGAGCCTCCGCCGTCCGATCCCGGGGAAGATACTCGTCCATCATGATCACCGTATCGGCGACATCGAAGTAGTCGCCGCTCCCGCCCATCACCAGAATGGTGGAGACCCCGAGATCGGCATAGAGCTGCTTCACCTTGTCGATAAAGGGAGTTATCGGCTCTTTCTCCTTGGTCACCAGGGACTGCATCCGCTCATCCCGGATCATGAAGTTGGTGGCCGAGGTATCCTCATCGACCAACAGAAGCGTGGCGCCTACTTCCAGCGCCTCCATGATGTTGGCCGCCTGGGAGGTGGAGCCACTGGCGTCCGGGGAGGAGAAAACGCGGGTATCGAGTCCCAGCGGCAGATTACGGATAAAAGGACTGATATCAACGTTCTCGATGAAGCGTCCGTCCTCCGCCCGGATCTTCACACTATCATCGACGGTCACCACCAACTCCCGGCCGTCACCCGGAATATGGTTATAAGCACCCTTCTCCAGGGCCGACAGCAGCGTTGATTTGCCGTGATACCCGCCCCCCACGATCAGGGTCACTCCCTCCGGGATCCCCATCCCCCGTACCGGCCCGCGGTGGGGGCAGTCGAACTCCACCTCCAGTTCGGGAGGAGATTGGAAGGGAATGGCCGCATCGGATGGGAGCGGCCGGTCGTCAACCCCACTCACCCGGGGAAGGATAGAACCGTTTCCCACAAACGCCATCAACCCTTTTTCGGAGAGGCGCGCACGGATGAATTCAGCGTCTTCGGCCAGGTCGACATACTTTTCGAGCAGGTCTCCGTCGAGATTGGAATAGATCAGAGTCCGTTGAACAAGTTCGGGGATCTCCTCGAAGAAGATCTCGGAAGCCTCTCGCCCGGAGATCCTCCTCCCCCAGGCCGGGAGACCAATCACGAACCGGGCCTCGACCCATTCATCTCGCACTACCATCGCGGTCCGCATCAATACTTCCTGGGAAGGCTTATCGATAGCCAGAAGGCCACTGTGCCCGGTACCTCTCTTTCCCCGGCCTACTTTCTGGGCCTGTTGGTAGAAATAGCGGGTTAAACAATCTTCCAAGGCGACCCGCCGTGTCAGCGAATCAAGCAAGGCCGGGGGAAACCCAGCCGTCTTCCCGGAGACCCTCACCGCCACTTGACTGGGCGGCGCAAAGGGGTCGGGCTGAATATAATCCAGGTTCAGAACATAGGTGCCGAAATCATACCGCCCCTTGATCTCCTTATAGAAGCCATAGGGCTTTCGATCGATTCTCAACAGTTCTGGTCTGAGTTCCTTTGCCGTTTTCACGGGATGTTTTTTAAAACCTTGTTTATCTGTGGCCTATGTGGTATCTTTTTAAATGATACACGTCTATACCTCTTTAACCGATATCGCAAGGAGGATAGTATGAAAATCCTTGTACGTTATCGACTGGTTGTTTTTATTCTCCCTTTCATAACTCTTACGGGAATATTCCGTCCCGCCGGCGCGACCGAAACCTCCGCTGAATACACCGCCCCCAGCCGGGAGGAACTGGCCTGGATGGAGATACCAGAAGTTATCACTCCGGCCCGAAAACCACAACCCATAACCCAGGCCCCGGCCAGCGTCAGCGTAATCACCGCTGAAGAAATCCGGCCGTCGGGCCTGACCAACATCCCGGACATCCTGCGACGTTTGGCGGGGGTAGACGTGATGGAACTGTCACCTGGCGACATCCAGGTGGGAATCCGGGGGTTGAATGCCACTATCTCCAACAAGATCCTGGTCATGATCAACGGCCGTTCGGTTTACATGGATTTTTACGGAACCACTATGTGGAGCACCCTCCCGGTGCTGCTGGAGGAGATCGAGCGGATAGAGGTGGTAAGGGGACCCGGGTCGGCCCTTTACGGCGCCAACGCCTTCTGCGGAGTAATCAATATAATCACCAAGGATCCCCGGGAACTGGCGGGCACGCACCTCTCCGGTTCCGCGGGTACCGTGAATACCTTCCGGGGAACGGCGATCCAGGCCGGGGAGATAAACGACTTCGCCTATAAGCTGGCCGCCGGCTGGAAGGAGCAGGGATTCTGGGAGGACCGCCACCAAAAATCCCTGGAGAATTTCATTGCCGACGGCACCCTGAGCTACTCCCTGGACCGGGAGAAGGAGATAGCCCTCGACGCCGGGATAAATACCGGCAAGGACGATCTGGTGGTCGAAGAATCCCAGGGCCACATCAATCTGGATGGCTACGTCTCATATATTAACGCCTCCTACCGGCAGCCCGAACTGGCCCTGCTCTCCTACTAGAACCGGGGGGAAGCTCACGGCGACAGACGGAGGACCGGACAGGACAGCAACTTCCGTTACAATACCTATCACGTTGAACTCCAGAACACCTTCACTCCCTTCGATGACAACAGCTTAACTTAGGGAGGGAGTTACCGTTACAACACCATCAACAGCAGGGTAATAAATAAAGGTCACCATCAAAACATCAGCTCTCTATTTCTTCAAGACGAGCAAAGCTTCCTGGATAAATTTGATCTCATCCTTGGTTGCCGGTATGATTACAACTCTCTCTTAATTGACACACGGTTCTCGCCCCGGGGCAGCCTGGTCTTCCGGATCGATCCCGATAACACCTTTCGATTCTCCATCAGCAAAGCTCATCGCGACCCTACCTTTTTAGAATCGTTTTTTGATTTTGAGGGAATAATAGATCCCGCCATTCTCTTCCTGACTACGCATCTATGGGGGAATGATGACCTGTATCCGGAAAAAATTCTGGCTTATGAGGCGGGCTGGTCAACCCAACCGACTTCATTCTTAAAGTTCCGCCTGGACCTTTTCTATAATGAAATTAAGGACCTGATTGGGTTTTTCGTTATCTCCACCTACCCCTTCCCTCCTTTCCCTCCCAAAGATGTTACTTTTGTCAATAACAAAGACAGAGTAAGGGCCATCGGGGGAGAGACCGGGGTCAATCTTATGATCACCAATTGGCTGAGCGGTTACATGAACTATTCCTACCAGGAACTTAAGAACACAGAGATTCATGAGATCATCCAAACAGCCCCCAAAAATAAGTTCACCGCGGGGCTGGAAGCCACCCCGTTGAGAGGTCTCTCGTTTATAATCGACACCCATTACGTGGATAAAATATACACCTGGAATACAGAAGTCGATGACTACATCCTGACCAACGCCCGGATAGGATACGACTTCGAGAAACCCAACCTGGGGTGCGCGGTCTCGGTCTTTAATCTCTTTGACGTCCGTCACCGGGAGCACCCCCTGGGAGAAGAGATAGGCCAGAGGATTCTCTTCACACTCAGTTACAATTTTTAATCAAAATTTAATGAAACGGTTTTTTCTGATAATTCTATTCATCGCTTTCGCCGTCTTTGCCGCGGCGGGACATACCCATAGCGAAAGCCTTACTGCTTGTGTCCTGCTGAGCCGGGATCTCGAACCTCACCGGCAAGCGCTTCAGGGATTCACCGAGAAGCTGCTGGAAATGGGCCTGGAACTTTCCATCGACGAATATGTACTGGGTGGCGACAGGGAGACGGAAGAAAAAATCGCTCAGCTGGCTTTTTAGAAAAAACCGGACATCATCCTGGCCCTGGGGAGCCGCGCCGCCGAGTTCGGGAAAAAACTTTCTCCCGGCATCCCGGTTGTCTTCGCCAATGTGCTCAACCCCCGGGCCAGCGGACTGATAAAAGACTTTTCCTCCCCTCCCGATCTCATTTCCGGCGCCGCCCTGGATATTCACCCTCGAGAAAAACTCAAGGTACTGAAGAGCCTCCTTCCCGAGGCAAAACGGATCGGCATCCTTTATCACTCTCCAAGTCTCGAGCCTTTGATCCACGAAATTCAGTCGGAGGCGGAAGAGAGCGGCTTCTCGGTACAGGCAATAAAATTAAAGGACCTGGGAGAGATGCCGGAGGCCCTTGAGGACCTCACTGCAAAGATCGATGTCTTCTGGATGGTGGCGGACACCGATATTTTCAATCCCCAGTCCACCCGTTATATTCTCCTGCAAACCCTTCGGCGCCGGATCCCTTTCATCGGGCTTTCTCCTTCCTATGTCAAAGCGGGAGCGTTGTTCTGTCTTTACTGGGACAGTGTCGATATAGGTGAACAAGCCGCGGCGCTGGTTCCAAAAATAGCCGGAGGCCAGTTCCCAACGCCGGTTCCGGTTACCCGTCCCCGCCGGATGACTCTGCATATCAACGAGCACGTGGCCTCCAACTTGAACGTTGAAATTCCAAAGAACTTGCAGAAATCTATAGTAGTCAATCAATGAAAAAATTCACTTCTTTGTTATTAATTCCGCAATGGATAAGAAGAAGTCTGGCCTCAAAACTTATCCTGATCACCACTCTCGTTATTCTTTTTTTTCAATAACTCTGACTACTTTTCTCCTTTACCGGAATCGGGCACTCAGTTATCGCCGACTGCAGAACTGGGGTATAACCATAGCCAGGAACCTCTCCTATGACAGTGAACTGGCGGTTCTCGCCGCTGACCGCGCTCAGCTCCAGACCCTGGCGGAAGGGGTCTTGAGAGAAGAGGACGTCACCTACTGCCAGATCGAGGATTCGAACGGGAATATCCTGGTCTGGTCCGGCGCTTCCCCTTCACGCCGGGACACCCAAGAGCCGGAAAGCATAACCAACTCTCAAGCCGGCATCCTTGCTTACCGCAGCCCCGGCGGCGCTATCAACTGGTATGAAATCAGGGTTCCGGTAACAATGATCCAGGAAAAACCACAGAAGGAAGACCTGGCCTTTCTGGGACGAAAAAGCCTGGCCGCAGACCGTTCCGGAGAAAAAGCAATAATCGGTGAAGTTACACTGGGAGTTTCGGCGACCACAATGAACCGGGAGATAAGCCAGATTCATAAGATGACAATCGCGATCTCCGCTTTTACCATCATGCTGGGGGTACTGGCCATGACTTTTCTGGCTAAAGTTATCACCCGTCCGATTAACAATCTTTTAGAAGGGACCCGTCTGGCCGCCGGCGGCGATCTCAACTCCCGGATAAAGACAACTTCATTTGATGAAGTGGGGATGCTCACCCGCTCATTCAACCAGATGACCGTGGAGTTGCAGACATCCCACCGGGAACTGGAAAAGTACAGCAAGACGCTGGAGAATAAAGTAGCTGAAAGGACCCGGTCCCTCAGTCGGGCCAACCGGGACCTTCAGAAAAGCCTGAAGGACCTCCGGAACAGCCAGGAAAGTCTTATTCAAGCGGAAAAATTCGCCGCGATAGGTCAGCTTCTAACCAGCATCACCCACGAGATAAACAATAAGCTGGCGCCTATCCTGGGTTATGCCGAACTGCTTCAGATGCAGGAACTGGACGACGAAAGCCAGAAGATGCTCAAAGTTATCGAGGACGCTACCCTGGGCTCTAAAGAGATCATCAACTCGCTTCTGGCCTTCGCGCGCCCCCGGGAACTCTCCAAGAGTTACCAGAATATTAACCGGATCCTGGACCAGACCCTGGAGCTTTTAGATTACCGCATGAAAGCTTCCGGCGTGGTATTCAAGTCGAATCTGGATAAGAACCTCCCCTTAACCATGGTGGACGGAACTCAGATTTCCCAGGTTTTCCTCAATATTATCAACAACGCCCAACAAGCCATGGAGAAGAGCAAGAAGAAGATATTGTCCATTACTTCCCGGGAAGAGGACGGGTTCATCAAATTCAGGTTTACTGATAGCGGCGAGGGAATGACACACGAGGTTCAGAAACGAATCTTCGATCCCTTCTTCAGTACAAAAAGGCCGGGGAAGGGATCTGGATTAGGCCTGAGTGTCTCCTACCAGATCGTAAAATCTCACGGTGGGTCAATCGAGGTGGAGAGCAAAAAGGGCGACGGAGCCAGCTTTACCGTGTATCTTCCGATTGAAGAAGGAAAGATAGAACTGCCGGCACCATTTTCTCAATTGCCTCATCGAAAAGCCGATATCGGCGCCCGGATCCTTATCGTGGATGACGAAGAGAATATAGTAACTTTTATTCGCTCAGTCCTCTGTAATTCCTATCAGGTCGATATAGCTAAAAGGGGAGAAACAGCTTTAAAAAAATTGGATGAGAGCCTTTTTGATCTCCTCTTGGTGGACCTGAGAATGCCGGGAGTGAATGGGAAAGATATATATACCTGGCTCAAAGATAATAAACCGGGGGAGGAGAAGAAAATTGTCTTCATGACCGGAGATACTTTCGACCCCCGGGCACGCGATTTCATCCGGACTACGGGAAATCCGATCATGTTCAAGCCATTTACAATCGCACAATTATTAAAAGAAGTAGAGCGACGGCTTGAAGTGGTTTAATCCCTATCTTTCTTTAAAGGGGATGAAGAAGACCGATCACCTGAAGTTGAACTCTTCTTTGTTGGTGCGGGGGATTTGGAGGAATTCTGGGCAGGTTTACTTTCTGTGGATGTTATGCTCTCTTTTTCTTTTTTCTCCCCCTTCTTGTAATTTTCACTCCGGTAGTCAGTCTCGTAAAACCCCGAACCTTTAAAGATAATACCCGCTCCCGTCCCGATCAGTCGTTTCACCTTACCCCCGCATCGCGGGCACTTGGTAAGCTTGCGGGCTTTGATGCTCTGAAATTTCTCAAAGCTATAACCGCATTTTCGGCACTTGTAATCGTAAGTCGGCATAAATATTTCTCTGCGCCCTGTTAGAAGACAGAACACTATAGTTCTAATTTTGAATTAATCATAAATAATAGCATTCAATTGTCAAGCTCAGAGGAAAATACTTCTCGCTTAAAAACAGCCTGATTTTCTTTGGATATAATCGGATGGAAGAAGTATAGTAACATTCCTGCAATTATCTTGCCGCTCAGACTGCCGGAAGAGCCGTGAAAGGGAAGAAATCTGATGGAAGAGAAGAAATTTAAAGTTTATCTCAAGGAAAAACAGGAGTTGATCGACTCGGCACTTGATTCTCTCCTGTCCCGAGAAGATATTTTCCCGATGATCCTCCACCGGGCGATGCGCTACAGCGTCCTCGCCCCGGGAAAGAGAATACGTCCCATCCTCTGTCTGGCCGCCTGCATGGCAGTGGGGGGAAAAGAAGAGGACGCCCTGGCACCCGCCTGTGCCCTGGAGATGATTCATGCCTACTCTCTCATTCACGATGATCTTCCGGCTATGGACGACGACGACTTGAGACGCGGGCGTCCGACCCTTCACCGTGCCTTCAATGAAGGAACGGCCATCCTGGCCGGAGACGCCCTTCTCACTCTCGCTTTTGAAGTAGTAGCCGTTGCTAAGAGATTGACCGACCGGCAGGTTCGCCAAATAATAACCGAGCTGGCTATCGGCGCCGGTCACCGGGGGATGGTGGGCGGACAACAAGCTGACCTCAATGCCGAAGGAAAGACCATCACCCCGGAAGAACTAAAATACATCCATTCTCACAAAACCGGAGCCCTGCTTGTCGCCTCCGTTCTCTGTGGAGCAATCATCGGTGACGCTGGGCCGAAACAGATGGTCCATCTTAAAAAATACGGCCAGGCGAACGGTCTGGCCTTTCAGATCAAAGACGACCTTCTGGATATTGAAGGGAAGAGCGCAAAACTGGGGAAGTCAACCGGTCAAGATAAAAAGGCCGAAAAAGCGACTTACCCTTCCATCTGGGGAATAGAGGCTTCCCGGGAAAAACTCAAAGAGGCGACAGCAACAGCCTTTGCCCTCCTGGAAAGTTTCGGAGAAGAAGCCGAGCCGCTGCGGGAGATCGCCCGCTTTATCGGAGAACGGGAGGCTTAACCAGCAGACGATCGGTAATTCTTTCTCCTGCTCTTCCCTATTCTCTCAGAAAACTCACCCAGACCTGCCGGTGGCGCGGGCCGTCGAACTCGCAGAAGAATATCCCCTGCCAGGTCCCTAACTGGAGCTTGCCACCTTCCACCAACACGCAGACCGATGAGCCCATCAAACCGGCCTTAATATGGGAATCGGCATTCCCTTCCAGGTGAGAATAGCCGGCGCCGGCGGGGACCATCCTGGAGAGTACCGCTTGAATATCCGATTGCACGCTGGGGTCGGCATTTTCATTGATGGTAACCCCGGCGGTTGTGTGAGGTATGAAGATAATGCAGGCTCCTTCTTTAAATCCTGCCTCCTCCACCACCCGTTCAACCCGGGCTGTGATATCCACCATTTCCGAACGCCGGTTTGTTTTGAGGGTGATTTTGATCATCTTTAAAATTCCCCCCGATTTATGGAGTTTTTCATCAGCCATTCTACCCACTTGACCACCCCCTCCCCCGTCCGGCAGGAGGTCTCGATCACCGGGATGGTGGGATTGATGGCTCTCAGGCCCAAGTAAAATGAGTCTCGATTGAAATCGGTGTGGGGGATCAGATCGATCTTGTTGAGAATAACCACTTCCGCCTCTAAAAAGAGAAGCGGGTACTTGGTGGGTTTGTCGTCCCCTTCCGCCACACTCACCAGGCCGATCTTGGCGTCTTCTCCCAGGTCAAAACTGACCGGACAGACCAGGTTACCGACGTTCTCGATAATCAGGATATCGATGGCATCCAGGGGGATTCCGGATAAAGCATCCCGTACCATCAAAGGGCTGAGATGACAACCTCGTCCGGTATTGATCTGGAGTGCTTCCATCCCCAGACTCTTCAGCCGGACGGTATCTTTATCCGAGGCCAGATCGCCTTCAATCACTCCCATCGCAGCTTTGCCGGCCAGCTCTCGATAGGCCATCTCAATCAGTGAGGTCTTGCCCGAACCCGGCGAACCGATCAAGTTGAAAGCCGTTACCCCATGTGCCCGGAGGGTCTCCCGGTTCAGGGCGCCGATTCTATCTTCTTCCCTGAGGATATTCTTTTTAATCGCAACCTTCATGTCCCTTTCTTCTCCCCCTCCATATAATCGATATACAGTTCCTTGCCGGAGATAATCTCCAGGTCAACACCCCCGCATTTTTGGCAGGTGAAGACAAAATCGTTTCCGGTAGTAATCGTCTGGCAGTTACGGCAACGTAACTTCAGAAGAACCGGCTCTATCTTGAGGCGGGCGCCGGCTATCTCCGTCTCCTCCGCCATCATTCTGAATGCCATCTCCAGCGTCTCCGGTACCACCTGCTGAAGCGCCCCCACCCGGATCACCACTTTAGAGACCGATTCCAGGTCCTCCCGCCGGGCGGCGGCCGCTACCAGCTTAACCAGATTGTCAGCTATCGCCCACTCGTGCATTGTTTCAAGGGTACCTCATAGACATCCAGATCCCGGGCGATCCTGGTATTCGGAAAGACCTCCCGGGCCTGGCGGAGCATCTCTTTTATGGAGAGATACCGGGGACTGATATGAACAAGGATCAGACGATCCACTTCCGCCTCTTTCGCGATCCGGGCCGCCTGCCGGGTGGTCGAATGTCCTCTCATCTTGCCCTCTTCCTCCATTTCGTCATCAAACATGCCGTCATGAATCAGGAGATCGGCTCTCCGCGCGAACTCGACCGCCGCCGGGAAGGGGCGGGTATCAACCATATAGACCACCTTCCGCCCGGGCCGCGGTTCCCCCAGAACTTCATCCGGTTTCACCACCCGCCCATCATCCAGAACGATCTCTTTCCCGGACTGGAGGTGCTTGTAGAGCGGCCCGGGTGGAATACTCATCTTTTGGGCCATCTCCAGGTTAAAACGCCCCGGGCGCGGTCTCTCTACCAATCGGTAGGCCAGCGTAAAGACCCGGTGTTTGACCGGTATCGCGTCGATAAAATACTCTTCCTCATCCACAACCACCCCCCCCTCGATCTCCTCCACTTCGAGAGGATAGGCTACTCCGAACTTAAGGTATTTTTGGGTCAGGCGAACGTAATCCGCGATACCGGGTGGGCCGTAAATCCGAAGCGGCCGCTCCCGGGACCCCATACTCATGGTCATCAGCAATCCGGCCAGTCCAATAACATGGTCCCCGTGCAGATGGGTGATAAAGATCGCTCTGAGGCGCGCCCATCCCAGGTGAGACTTGCTCAACTGAAGCTGGGTGCCCTCACCACAGTCGAAGATAAACATCTCCCCTTTTCTCAATAGAACCGTTGACGGCAACATCCGCCAGGTGGTGGGAAATGCCCCTCCCGAACCTAAAATTACCACTCTCATATTGTTATCCTGTGAAGATTGTTTTTTCCCGGGCGCATACTCTTATTCTGAATATTTACAACTTATTGTCAACCCGGGATTATTTTTATTGTCAACTCTTCATAGCCCTCCGCAACTCTAAGGTGATATAATTCCTTTGCATAAGGCAACACATGACCTTTAGGAAGGACAAACAATTTTACCGGTTCGCGGCCTATGGGTTCTTGAAGAACCTCCGGTTTTTCGAGCCGTTCATCATCCTCTACTTCCGGGAGATAGGGTTCTCCTTTCTCGAGATCGGAACCCTTTATTCGATCCGCGAGATAACCACTATCCTCTGTGAACTCCCCACCGGTTTTGTCGCCGACATTTACGGCCGGAAGCGGTCGATGGTGGCTTCCATGCTGGCCTACATCACCAGTTTTCTCATCTTCTATCTCTTCCCGAACTTTTATAGCTTCAGTGTGGCGATGGTTCTCTTCGGTATCGGGGAAGCCTTCCGGACCGGAACCCATAAGGCCCTGATCCTTGAGCACCTCCGGCAAAATGAGATGCTTGATCTGCGGGTGGACTATTACGGCGCAACCCGAGGTGCCTCTCAGCTTGGAAGCGCCCTGAACGCGATCCTGGCAGCCTCCCTGGTCTTCTACACTGGGAGCTACCGGATCATATTCCCGGCGGCGATTATTCCCTGCTTCATCAACCTGATCAATCTGGCTACCTACCCTAAGGCACTCGATCAGGAAGTGCGGAGAACAGAAAAGAGCCGGACCTTGGGGGATTTTCTCATGATCTTTCGGGGCCGGGATTCGCGGCGAGGTATCCTCAACTCTGCCCTCTTCGACGCCTTCTTCAAGAGCAGCAAGGAGTATCTCCAGCCAATCCTGAAGAGCCTGGCCCTGGCCCTCCCGGTGATGATGGCCCTGGATGGTCAAAAGAGAACGGCCCTCCTGGTGGGGGCCGTTTATTTTCTGATCTATCTGACTACCAGTTACGCATCCCGGAACGCCGGGCGGATGAGCCGAACAATCGGCAATAAATCCACAACCCTCAACCTCACCTATCTGACCGGCGCTGTAATGCTCATACTCGCGGGCTCTTCTCTTAAAATCGAAATCAGGAGCGGGGCGGTCTTATTTTTTCTCATCCTCTTTCTACTGCAAAACGCGCGACGACCCGTCAACATTGCTTACATCAGTGAGAAGATCTCACACCGGGCCATGGCCTCGGGACTCTCGGTCGAGTCTCAGATGAAGGCGCTCATGATGGCCGTCCTGGCGCCGGTGATCGGACTTTTGGCCGACCGGTTCGGGATAGGAAACGCTTTGATCGCCACCGGAGTAGCCATGGGCCTACTCCTGGGGGCAGTGTATCTTAGAAAAGAGGTTCAAAAAACAACGGCACATCACGAATAATATTTACGTCTTCAAGCGCATTTCTTCTTGAACCGATAGATTAAATTTGATAAACACTCCATACTACATGTTTAAAACTCCAATTTTTCCGCAGGAAAAATTG
>JAVCDH010000093.1 GCA_030765805.1 Candidatus Euphemobacter frigidus | reverse complement strand
AGGACACAATTCAGGCTGTTCATCCTGGTCGCGGCTGTTCTATTACTGGCCCCGGGATGCGGCTCGAAAGAACCCGCGCAACCGGGCCGGAAAAAACCGCACTTTTCTCCCGCGGTGACGGCCACGGTGAAGTACGTGATCGATGGCGATACTCTGGTTACCGAAGACGGAGAACACATCAGGTTTCTGGGGATTGATTCACCGGAGATCTGGAAGAAGAAGGGGGACTCCCCGGATGAACCATGGGGACGGGACGCCTCCAACTATGTCAAGCTTCTTCTTCCTTCCGGCACGGATATTGGCCTGGAGTTTGAGGCCGGCGCCAAAAAAGGCGCATACGGGCGCAAACTGGCCTATGTGATTGTCGATGATGAACTGATCAACGGGCTGCTCTTGAAGGAAGGATATGCCGAATACAAGGACTTCGGGAACGTGCTCAAGCACGGCGATTATCTGAAAGATATGGCGAGGAAAGCCCGGGTCCACGGCCAGGGGATCTGGGAGGGAAAAGGAAGGATGCCCCCTCCGAAATACTACGTGGCCAGCAAGAACGGTAAGTACTACCACGCTCCCGACAGCGAGATCGCCGCGAAGATAAAGAAGAAGAATCGCCTCCGGGTTACCAAGGAAGAAGCGGAACGGCTGGGCTTGAAACCGGCTCAGACCAGGTAAGACCCGGTTAGTTGAGCAGGTTCATTTTAAAAGTGCCGAAGTAGCTCAGCTGGTAGAGCAGGTCATTCGTAATGATCAGGTCGTCGGTTCGAATCCGACCTTCGGCTTTAGGCCACGGACACCTGCAAGGCGACGGTGCGCTAAATTTATCCTTGAAATTTCTGTTGCCGTAACCGAGATTTCAGGGTACTGGCCGATCGTCCTCGCCTGTCCTGTCGCTTTCTCATTCTTGGAAGCGCCTCGCCGGATATGCTCAAACAAACTTCGGAGTCCCTCGCCGGTCGTATCATTTATCATCATCTCGGGGGATTCGCGCTTGATGAGATCGGGGAAAGTATAAAGACCGAAGGGATCTGATTTACTGAGAGAAGTCATATGAACTATACGCTGGCACTAACACCGGCCGGCCGTCTTCTGATCCGCGAGAGAGAAGAGGGGGAGACCGCCGCGCCTGACGGTTGGATAACAAGGGTTATTGCCGGGTTCTCATTGAGTGCGTCGGCCGGGCTCTTCGCGCTGGCCGCGACCAGACCGGATGCGCCCCCGCCCGCTTCATTTGCCTTCTGGCGGGATTTTGCCGGTAATTACCTGACCGAGCTTTGCCGCACGCCGGAGTTTGCCGCGGATTATCTCCAGCCGGTAGATCCGCCCCCACCGGCGGAGATGGCGTCCATGTTCCTCGGGGCGCCGCCCATGCCCGGCGGAGAGTATCTGACCCTCGAGGTTCTTCAGGCCCTCTGGATTGAACTTGATCGGTGGGTGCGCAACGAAGTATCTTCTTCCGGCCGGAGCCTGGCGGCCTGGCTCAAAAAGCACGCCTCGATCTACCATCAGGTCGGGCGCATCTGCTTTCACCTGGCGGAGAACAAGCGCGATCCGGCTTATCCGTTCGCGTTTCTGGCCACCTACGCGCCCCGGCTTTCCCGGGTCGGGCTGGTGCAGTACCAGTCCCTCGGCCGGGCCCTGCGGGAGTACGCGGGCGAGAGGAACAAGAAAGCGCTGATCAAGCTGCTTTCGCCGGTGCATCTGGCATCCGAGAAGAGCGACTTTGTCAGGGAACTGGTTGAATCGGGAGAGGTATTTCATCCGCTGGCGTGGGCGCCCGATGAGGCGTATCGCTTCCTGAAAGAGGTTCCTCTCCTTGAGGAGAGCGGACTCCTGGTTCGGGTTCCGAACTGGTGGCGGCGTCGGCCGAGGCCCCAAGTTTCGGTGACGATCGGCGAGAAGAAGCAGAACCGGTTCGGGGCCGCCGCGATGCTCGACTTCAAAGTCGGGCTGGCCTTGGGAGACCGGGAGCTGACGGAGGAGGAATGGCGGCGGATCATGGAGTCCGAAGACGGCCTGGTCTATATCAAGGGGCAATGGGTTGAGATCGACCATGAGCGGCTCTCCCGGGCTCTTGAACACTGGAAACGGGTGGAGAGAGAATCGGCTCGAGACGGTATTTCATTCGTGGAGGGGATGAGGCTGTTGGCCGGAGCGCCGGCGGATCTGAACGCTGATGCCGCGGCCGGGGACGGGACCCGCGAATGGTCTTTCGTGAACGCCGGCGGATGGCTCGGGGATATCCTCTCCGGTCTGCGCGATCCGTCTCGGCTGGGGCAGGGGAAGAAGAGCCGGAATTTCCGGGGCACGCTCCGGCCCTACCAGGAGATCGGCCATAACTGGCTCTGGTTTCTCTCGAATCTGGGGCTCGGCGCGTGTCTGGCCGACGACATGGGGCTGGGCAAGACCATCCAGGTGCTTTCACTTCTGCTGGCCATCAAGGAGGCGGAGAAACCGGACCGGAAACCGTCCCTCCTGGTGTTGCCGGCCTCGCTCCTGGCGAACTGGAAGGCCGAGATGAAACGCTTTTCTCCCGCGCTCACGTTGCGATTTGTTCACCCTTCGGAAACGGCTCGGTCCGATCTGGATGCGATGGCCGCCGCTCCGAAAAAGGCGTTTTTGAAGACCGATGTGGTTCTGACAACCTACGGCATGCTCCTCCGGCAGAAGTGGCTCCGCGAGATGGAGTGGCGGCTGGTAATCCTGGATGAGGCCCAGGCGATCAAGAACCCGTCCGCCCGGCAGACCAGGGCGGTCAAGGAGCTGAAGGCGGATGGACGGATTGTTCTTACGGGGACGCCGGTGGAGAACCGTCTCTTCGACCTCTGGTCCCTCTTTGATTTTCTCTGCCCGGGACTCCTCGGCTCGGCCGCGAAATTCAAGAAGTTCGTGAAGGCCATGGAGAGGCGCGAGCACGACCGTTACGTGCCTCTTCGCAACCTGGTGCGGCCCTATATCCTGCGGCGGCTTAAGACCGACCGGAGCGTTATCGCCGATCTTCCCGACAAGACCGAGATGAAGGTATTCTGCGGGCTGGAAAAGAGGCAGGCCGGGCTCTATCTGCGGACGGTGCGGGAGCTATCCCGCTCACTGGAAGGAGTGGGCGGGATGAAGCGACGCGGAATGGTGCTCTCCTGCCTTCTTCGGTTCAAGCAGATCTGCAACCATCCCAGTCAACTTCTCGGAGACGGGCTGTACAATCCCGCCGATAGCGGCAAGTTCAGCCGCCTGCGGGAGATCTGCGAAGAAATTTCATCGCGTCAGGAGAAGGCTCTTATCTTTACCCAGTTTCGCGAAATGACCGATCCGCTTGTCTCCTTTCTGACGGAGGTCTTCGGTCGCGAAGGGCTCGTTCTGCACGGCGGCACACCGGTAAAGAAACGCCGGTCCCTGGTCGATACGTTCCAGCGCGAAGACGGGCCGCCGTTCTTCGTTCTTTCCCTGCGGGCGGCTGGCACCGGTCTCAATCTGACCGAGGCCTCGCACGTGATCCATTTCGACCGCTGGTGGAACCCGGCGGTGGAGAACCAGGCCACGGATCGCGCGTTCCGCATCGGACAGAATCGGAATGTGGTGGTGCACAAGTTCATCTGCCGGGGAACCGTTGAGGAGAAGATCGACGCGCTGATCGAGGAAAAAACAAAACTTGCCGACGGCATCCTCTCGGGAGGAGCCGAGACCATGCTGACGGAGATGAGCGACGAGGAACTGCTCGATATCGTGTCACTCGACATGGAGAGGGCGCGATTTTAGGAGAATATGATGAGCCGGTATTACGGATGGAGTCCTTACGTTTCAGTGGATCGGCGCCGCGCGCGGGCCCACCGGACGGTGGCGAAACTGCGCAAGAAAGGCCTCGACATCCGGCCCATCGAGATTCAGGGGCGAAAGATCGCGCGCACCTTCTGGGGGGAAGCCTGGTGCAGACACCTGGAAAAATTCAGCGACTATGAAAACCGGCTGCCCCGCGGGCGTTCTTATGTCCGCCACGGCGCGGTCTGCCACCTGGAGATAGCCGAGGGAGTAGTCAGAGCAATAGTGAGCGGCAACGAACTCTATAATGTAAAAGTGACGATAAAGAAGCTGCCGAAAAAGAAGTGGAACCGGGTCAAGACTCGCTGCGAGGGACGGATCGGGTCCCTTCTGGAACTGCTTCAAGGCAGGATTTCGAAGAGCGTGATGGAGGTGGTAACCGATCGCGACCAGGGACTCTTCCCGCTTCCCCGGGAGATCGAGCTGGAGTGTGACTGCCCCGATTGGGCTGTCATGTGCAAGCACGTCGCGGCGACGCTCTATAGCGTGGGGGCTCGGCTTGACGAGAGCCCGGAACTGCTCTTCCTTCTGCGCGGGGTCGATCACGAAGAATTGATCAGCTCCGAGGCGGCGATCGCGGCGACCGTGAGGGCCGGGAAGAAGAGCGGCCGCCGGCGTATCGCCGAGGGGGAACTGGCGGATGTGTTTGGTATCGAGATGGTCGGAGAGGAGACGGCGGCTGCCGGGTCCCGCGCGAAAGCGGGGACCGTTCCGTCCGCCGGGTCGAAGAAACGCCGCCGGAAGAAAGCCGCCGGGCAGAAGACCTCCGGACCGGTCAAAAAGCGCGCCCCTGGTCCGCGGGCCGGAAAAAAGGGACCAAAGACAACGAAAACCGGCCCACTGGCCGGAAAGAAACCGGCCCGCAAAACCCGGGGGGCCGCGGAGATCACGTTCGCTAAGGTGAAAAGACTGCGGGCGAAGTTTAAGATGTCCCGGAGTCAATTTGCCCGCCTCCTCGGGGTAAGCATCTCCGCCGTAGCCGGCTGGGAGAAGAAGAATGGGTGTCTTAAACTGCAGGCCCGTACCCGACGCGCGTGGTCGAAAGTAGCGGCGCTCTCCCGGAAAGAGGCCTGGAAGCGTTTGAACGAAGAGTAAAAATCAGTCCTGAAAGGTGTGGCTACCTGTTTGCTTCCCTGTCCCGGGAGGGAAGCGCGGATTTTTCAAAAACCGGATTCATCAGTTATTAAGCTCAAATTTACCGTTATATCGGTAAATTTAATTAAATTCTTCAAAATTTTCATTGACGAAGACATTAGAAGGGTTATATTGACTGCTATATTGGCAAATATAGCCTATGCAACTTCGTCTTGAGGGGTCTTCATCATGAGCCAAATTGATCAAATCGGTAAAATAGTCAAATTTCATCGCGGGAAAAGTGGTCTGTCGCGAAAGCAACTGGCAACTTTAGCCGGAGTCGGTAAATCAACCATATTCGATTTAGAAAACGGTAATATGGGTATAGGTCTAAATACCCTGCTCAAAGTACTCAATATTCTGAACATCAAGGTGAGGTTACATAGTCCTTTAATGTCGGAGATTGACCGACAACCTGGAAATTTAAAATGAGAAAAGCAAATGTATATATGCATGGTTTGTTGGCGGGTGTACTGGAAGAAATAGAGCCGGGAAAGGAATATCGATTTCGATATGTAAAAGGATATGATGGCTCTTCCATCTCCCTGACAATGCCGAAGGAACAAAACACGTATACCTACGATCACTTCCCCCCATTCTTCGAGGGGCTTCTGCCCGAAGGGGATATGCTGGAGGGGTTGCTCTATCAATTGAAGATAGATAAATATGATTTCTTCAGCCAACTTGCAGCCGTTGGAGGAGACATGGTTGGCGCGGTTACGGTGGAGGAAGCCGAATGACTATCTGTCCTATTACTTATGAGGAATGTGGTCGGCAGAAGTATTCGAGCAGGGGATTAAAATCATTATCGCCTCGTCTGAAGGAATTAAATGATTTTCCGTATGACGCGGAAAGTCAGCGTAGAGAAGCGGCAATAAGAGCAAGTAAGATGTCGATTCAGGGCATACAGCCGAAGCTCAGCGTCAGGCTTAGCGTTCGACAATCAAGATTTGAAATTGCAAACAGAAACGGTCATTATATTATCAAGCCTCAGCATCATATCTATCCTCAACTCCCGCAAAACGAAGACCTGACCATGCGGCTGGCGGCGGTTGTGGATATTACTGTTCCCCTTCATGGCCTGATTTATTGCCAAGATGAGACTTTTTCATATTTCATTAAGAGATTTGATCGGATTGGTTCCTACGGCAAGATAGCGGTAGAAGATTTCGCTCAGCTCGCGGGAATGACACGTAAAACGAAATACAACTACAGCATGGAAAAGGTGGTGAATATCCTCGATGAGCGATGCACTTTTCCCGCCATTGAGAAGGTGAAGCTTTTTAAAAGGTCACTATTCAATTTCATCGTTGGAAACGAAGATATGCATTTAAAGAATTTCTCCCTGATTACCAAAGAAGAGAAGGTTGAATTGTCTCCCGCGTATGATTTTTTAAATTCTTTTTCAGCGAATAAAGCTCTGGGTAAATCTGAAGATGAAATCGAAGAGATCGCGCTTCCATTGAGAGGGAAAAAAAAGAATTTGACCAGGAAAATATGGATCGATTACTTTGGAATGGAAAGATGCGGGCTGAACGTAATGACTATTGATCAGGTTCTGGAAGACTTTATGCGGGCAACGCCTCGATGGAAGAAGCTGATTGGAATTAGCTTTCTTAGCCCGGAAATGAAGAAATTATATCAGGAACTTGTTGATTATCGTTCCAAAATTTTAGGAATAAAACAGCACAATTAACTTCCAGAATCGTTCTTCTCCCCACAAAAATATCCTGTTTTGCAATCTTATGAGATGTAATCGTCCGCTTTCCAGGTCCGGAAGAATTGAAAAATACCGACCTGACGTGAAACGCTTTCCTGCGTAGCATATCGATTATTAGTGTCCCCGGAATCCCTCCTACCTTGCGTCCCGCTCGGGAATGTGGTATACCTTTCTATATGAAACCCATAAGAGTTCTGCAAAATAGATTTTACCGTGTCATTGCGAGGAGCCCCGAAAGCTTTCGGGGCGACGCGGCAATCTCAGTATGTTGATCTACAGCGAGTTATAATTAGTCGATTGAGATTGCTGCACCCTTACGGGTTCGCAATGACAAATTAACCTATTCTGTAGAAGCCTTCCCTATCCGAAGGAAGTTATATCCGATATCAATATTCAGGTAAAGTAAGCTTTCAGTGAACCACGTCCTTGCTTCGGAATTTCTATAAGTTCGTAGTGCAGGACTTCAGTCCTGCCCAACGAAGGCAGGACTGAAGTCCTGCACTACGAACACAAAGGAACGGGGTTTACTGAAAGCTTACCAGGTAAAAAAGGGATATCACATCCTCTGTTTCAATCTTTTCCCGGTGAGATATATTCCCGCTGAAGGAAAGCTTTCGTATTTTGAAAGCATAACCGTGAGAGTCGAGTTAAATCCCGCTTTTAAATCAACCACCCAACTGGCCCCCAGACAATCTGTCCCCGGCGATAGGGATGAAATCATCCGGATGGTGGACAATCCCCGGGTCGCCCACTGGACAACTTCAACCGTGGTGGATAGTAGAAGGAACGAATAACGGAGCGCTTCCCCCGGACCCGAGCGGGCATATCTTCCCGGCTCGTTCGCCAACCCCATTCGGGGAAGATTATATGAATATTCCCGGCAACAATCCGCGAAGAGCGTTCTCAACCCCGGTGTCAGGCCTCTCCATGCCCCGCCCCGAAGCTTTAATCGGGGCCACGCCCCCCCGCGCCGAGGCCAGACCCCATGCGGTCCCCACCGGTGTCTGATACTGCCCTATTCTAAATCTTCTCCGTCTCGGTCAGATTGGTGGAGAGAAGGGCGAGATAGGACTCCTTCGGGGTTGTGACCCGGACCAGGTCACCCCGGGCTTTTACCCGGTCGCCGATTTTGTATTCCCCCCGCAAGCCGCCGTGGTAGAGGATGAGGGTGAGTTCAGAAACCTTGGGTCGGCCGGGGAATTCGACTTCCGCCAGCTTGAGAACCGAGGGCATGTAAAAAGTATGCCGGTCGTCGACGATCGTGCCGGTCAACTCAACCCCCTCTTCTTCCACTTCCATCTCGAACTCCTTCAGAGGGATCTCCGGGATATCCGTATAGGAGAAGAAGGGACAGATCATATTTCCCCAGTCGTCGTAGAAACGGATCGCCCAGAGCATTCCCATCTCGAAGACGCGACGACGGGGGTCTTTGACGATCTCGTAGATCTGGTTAACGATCCTCCAATCGTCCGCGACGGTTCCGTAAAAAACCAGATCGAAGTCATGAGCGGTCTTGAGGTTGCCAAGGGCAAGTGAGCCGGTGGCGCCGATCGATTCGGGGGCGATCCCCAGCCGCCGGGCCACCTTCCGGATCGAGTCGTCGATTGCGGGTGAGAGTTCCCGGGCGATCCGGAGTGAGCGACGGTGGTCGACGAAACCGATCAGGTCGTCCCGGTTGAACTGGCACTTATATTTGGCGAAGGGCGGTTTGTCTTGCTGGGCTTCCGGGGCCAATTCGCGATAACGATCCAGCTGGTCCTGGTAGTCGATCCACTCCTCCTCCCCGTCTGCTCCTTCCTTCTTGATGATGGAACGGTAGGGCCGGCCGAAGATCTCTTTCTTTCCTTCTGGATCGGGGACATAGACAATGTTGCAGATAAGCTTCCCGGCCGGGTGATAGTAGCCTTCCGAGAAGAGGATCAGGCCGTCTTTATGGATAAACAGCATGGCATCCCTGATCAATTCCAGCTTCTCCATCGGAAGGACGAAGTTTTTAAATTTGGTATCGTTCTTTATTTTTTCGTAGAAATTAGTATTCAAATTATTACTCCCTTAATTAGTGTCTCTGATTCTTGGCTATCTGTATTTGGATCACATAGAAATTTCAATATTTCTGTCGACCTAAAGGTCGACGGCTACGACATCTTCGTAGTTGCGGACCTTCAGGTCCGCTAAGTTCTTAGAGCTTTTTTACCTGATTTAGATTATTGATTAAAAGCGCTTCAAACTCCTCTTCGGGCTGGCGTTCTCCTCCTTCCATCCGGTAGGTGCGGATCCGGACGTGGTTGCCTCTCGCCCGGATCCGATATCCCTCCCGCCAGTCGCCCCGCTCCCCCCCGTGATAAAGGATGAGCCGGGTAAGATCGGGATACTCTCTCCCGTTGAGCCGTACGTCCTCCACCATCAGTATGGTGGGGTTGAAGGCATTGTGGGTATCGTCGGTGATCCGGGCGGTGATCTTGGCCTCTCCCCGGTCTTTACAGTCAAAGTTGCGAAGCGGCGCTTCCTCCGGGTCGAGATAGGAGAAGAAAGGACAGATCATGAACTTCTTGCCCTCAGCCCATTCCCAGAACCGGATCGGCCAGTACTTCCCGAACTCATAGACTTTTCTCTTTTCGTTAGTGTCGGTCAGGTGCTGCATAAATCCCACCATCCGTCTCACCTCTTCGGCTGAGCCGTAGATGACGAAGTCCACGTCGTGAGGGTTGCCGTAGGTCCCGAGAGAAAGGGAGCCGGATATTCCGATCCGATCAACGTCGATCCCCAGCAGTTCCGCGGTGTGCTCGGTCACGATCCGGATATTATTCGCCTCTTCCTCTTCTCCCGCCTTCTCGATAATCGCTTTCAGAGAATGGCGGGTGGGAAAACAGCCGATCAGTTCGGTTACGGGGACCAGTGATTTATACCGGGCGTAGACGGGCCGTTCAATCTCTCTCTGGGAGGGGTCGGTCTCTTTATATTTCTCAAGCTGGAGCGGATAGAACCGGTCCAGGGGCTGGTTGTTCATGATCTCTTTCGTGATGTTCTCGTAGAGCTGTCCGAAGACATCCTTCCGGGAGTAGTCCGGGCTCGGGTGATCATAATCCCAGGGCACAAAGACGATGTGAGAGAGGACCCTTCGCTCTTCCCGGGGCTTCTCGATCTCGTGATAGTATCCTTCGGAGAAGACCATGGTGCCGTCATTCCGCAAGAAATACGTGGCGTCCAGAAAATCTCTGCTCTCGTCAAGCGGTTCAAGGAACCGGTGAAATTTGGGGTTTTTATCCATCGCGCTAATGGTCTGATTCATGAAGTATTCCTCGATTTATCTTTAGAAAATAGTCCCGTGATATAATCCGGCTCTCCGATCATGTCAGGCGAATGATCCGGCCTCAATCGAAGAGGCGAAATCGGAGCAGAGTATAAAGAGCGACCACGCCGTCTTTCCAGGTGATCTTTTTTCCTTCCGCGTAGGTGCGCCCGAAGTAGGAGATGGGGACTTCGTAGATCCGTTGCCGGGACTTGACCATCCGGGCGGTAATCTCCGGCTCAAATCCAAATCGGTTGGAGGTAATCGTTATCCCATATAGGGCTTCTTTCCTGAAGACCTTGTAACAGGTCTCCATGTCGTTAAGATTGATGTTGAAGAGGATATTGGTGATCAGAGTAAGGAGCTTATTCCCGCAGTAATGCCAGAAATACAGGACCCGGTGTGGGCCTCCAAGGAAGCGGGCCCCGTAGACCACGTCTGCTACCCCGTCCCGGATGGGTTTGATCAGGGCCCGGTATTCTTCCGGGTTGTATTCTAGGTCGGCGTCCTGGATGATGATGATATCCCCGGTCGCCACCTTGAATCCGGTGCGGAGGGCGGCCCCCTTTCCCCTGTTTTTATCGTGGAGAAAGACGTTGACCTCCGGATAGTTCAGGGATTTCAGCAACTTCCGGGTCCCGTCAGTCGATCCGTCGTCGACCAGGATGATCTCTTTCTCCATCTCCTGGGCCCGGACTTTCTCCAGGATGGTCAGGATGGTATTTTCTTCGTTATATACCGGGATGATGATCGATAATTTCATTTTATTTTTTACTTTGGAAAAAATAGTGCTCCTAACTCGCTTTTTTTATTATCAGGGACTTTAGCATCTGCCAGTCGTTTTTGTCAATCTCCCGGAAAACGAGGAGGAGGAGAATATATATTGCCCAGAGGAGAAGAAAGACGGGAGGGATCATCCAGCGGGCCGGGTTTATCAGAAGCGTCAGCCAGAAGACGATAGCGGAAGCAATCGTGATCTTCACGGCGGATGAAGGCACGACGAGGGCGCGAAAATTCCGCCTGACCGCCCCGGCGGCGGCGATCGCTCCCACCGCCGAACTGATTGTGGTGGCCGCCGCCGCGCCCGTGATTCCGTATGCCGGGATCAGAAGATAGTTGAGGATGACGTCGATTCCCAGGGTGACGCCGACCAGTGAGAAAGAGAGCCAAGGGCGCCCGGCGGCGGTCAGGATGGTGGTGAGAATGAAGAGAAAGGAGAGCAGGGTCTGCCCGAAGATCAGTACCCGGAGCGCGTCTCCCCCCCCGTTGATCGTGGGAAATACCCACTCAATCAGATTGGAGGAAGCGCCCCCGATCAGGCAGGATACCGGGAGAACCAGGAGCAGGCCGGCCCGGAGGGATTTTCTGATGGTTTGGGCGGCCTTCTGTTTCCCGCCCGGCCGGGCGGTTAAGGAGGAGATGTTTGGGAATAAGGTCATGCTGAGTGCGAAGAGGATCATGTAAGGAATCTTGGAGAACTGCTGGGCGCAGCCGTAATAACTGTTCGCCGAATCAGTGCCGGGAGGGGGAATCAGGGCCCGGATGAAGTAGAGGTCGATATTCTGGATCAGGCTGATAATGAAGGAGAAGAGCATCACCGGGACGGCAAACCTGACAATTCGCATTATCGGAAAAGGAGCCCCCGTCTCCCCGGACCCGGACGGGGCGAGAAAGCGCGCCAGAAACATCCCCCCGACGATCGCGACCAGATATCCGGTTACGGCCCCGGCGATCCCGTAGTAGTGGATCAGGACGAACAGAAACAGCACTTTAAGCAGGGAGTAGACGATGGAGACTAGGGCTTCTCTCCCGAAGAGCTTCATTCCGTTGAGAACGCCCCGGTAAACCGAGTAGAGACCGAAGATGGGGAAGAAGAACCCGGTCAGACGGATATACCCGACCAGCTCGGCGTTCTGCCAGAGCCGGGCGAGAGAGGGGGCGATCACCCAGACCAGTCCGCAGAGTGCCCACCCGGCAATAAACTGCAGTCTCAATGCCTGCCGGCGGACGGCCGGCGCGAATCGGGGATCTTCGGAGATATACTTGGCGACGGCGCGGTGGACGCCGCTGGCCAGGAAGATGCGGTACTGGGTAAGCAGGGTAAGGAGCAGGACGAAGACCCCGTAAAAGTTCTTCCCCAGGATCCGCCCGGCTACGATGTGGATGGCCCAGCCGCTGAGGACGAACATCACCTCCGCGATCATCAGGTACAGTGTTCCGCGAGCCATCTTCATAATTTTGATAACAAAATCTGCGTGATGATTTCTTTATACCTACGTGCAATATTTTTTATGTTGAATTGTTGGGAGCTGCGAATCGCTCCGGCGGAGAGGCTCTTCCTCAGTTCCGGGTTATCGATCAGAGATTGGATTCGTTCTTTTAACTCCTCTTCATCTCGGCAGATAAAACCGTTCTTCCCATCTTCAATCAGGGGTTCCAGGGAGGGGCTGGGGGTGCCGATAACCGGGATCCCAAACGCCAGCGCGTCCAGGGCCGCCCGGGAGTATCCCAGGACCGAGACACTGGAGCGAAAGGGGAGAACCAGCAGGCTGCAGGAACGGAGCCAGGGGTCAACATCCGGAACATAGCCCTGGATGGTGATGTTCTTCCAACCCCGGGCCGCGACCTTCAGATTCTCCATCATCTTCCCCTCGCCGTTGATCAGAAGATCGGCGTTCTCCGGGTTCATCTCCTGAAAGATCCGGAGCAGGATATCGGGTCCCTTATGGGGCTGGAGATGGCCGAAGTAACCGATCCGAAAACCGGAAGTCGCTTTCACGGGCGCCGGGGAATCCGGGGAAGAAGGCTGAAGGGGCAGACCCGGCGGGATATAGGCAACTTTACCCGGATAGAACCGTTCCCATTGGACCCGGAGGGCCTCGGTAGTGGTGATGATCCTGTCCGGCGCCGGCCGAAGCCGATGGATCAATCGGAAGAGACGGCCGGTCATGTTGGTATATTGGGTGAGAATAACGGGCCGGTTCAACCTTCCCAGCCCCAGCCGGAATAATTCCCAGTAGGGGAGGAGGTAGTAGGGCCGCCAGAAACCGGAGCCGAAGATGATCACGTCCGGGCGCCAGCGCCGTACGGCCGCCCCGGCCCGCAGCGGGAAGGGAGCCGAAAGCCGCTGGATCTGATGCCGCCGGTATTCCTCCTGAGCGGGGATGTCCCGGGAATAGCGGGAGGTGAAGACCCGGACCGAGAAGTCCCTCTCCAGTTCTCTAATCAGGTCCTGCACGAATCGCAGAATCCCGGAGATTCGCGGCATTGGGTAATAATATTTAACCACATAAGCCAGTTTAAGTCTGGAGGAGTTTAAGTTCATAATGCCGATGAATTGTCGGGACGTAACTGAATCATCGTTGGTGGAGTGTTGGAGTATCGGAGTAATGGAGCAAAGGAGACCTCGTCCCGGCGCCCTCTTTTAAACATCAGACGAGGGCGAAGAGGGGTCCTGCTCATTCTCTCTCCTGCTCTCCAGTTTCTTAACCCGGTAGAGGACGTTCTCGGTCAGCTTACGGTTGGCGGCGATGGTATCGGCCAGCAGCCCGATGACCAGGATCTGGAAGCCGACGATGAAAAATATCGCCGCGAAGATCAAAGATTGTACGTGCCCTCTCCCCTCCGCGATGATGAGGAAATAAAGAAAGCGGGCGGAGATGATTACTCCCAGAAAGATGCCCAGGCTCCCGATCATGGTGAATACCTTCAAGGGTTCGTACATCGTGTAGATACGGATGAGAGTTATTACCGAGCGCTTGATGTAACTGTACATGCCGGTAAAGAGCCGGGACGGGCGAGTCTGGGGATTGGTCCGGATCGGTACGTGGCCGACCGCGAAGCTCCCTTTTCCCGCCTGGATCAGGGTCTCCAGGGTATAGGAGAAGTCCGAGACCACGTTCAGGCTGAAGGCGGCGTCCCGGTTGTAAGCCCGGAAACCGCTGGCCGCGTCCGGGACGGAGGTATTGGAGAGCTTCCTGACCGCCCAGCTCCCCAGTCTCTGGAAATATTTCTTGACCGGAGAGAAGTGTTTGATCTTCTCCACCTCCCGGTCTCCCACCACGATATCGGCTTCTTTCTTCAGGATCGGCGCGATGAGTTTGGGTATGTCCGCCCCCCGGTACTGGTTATCGGCGTCGGTATTGACGATGATATCCGCCCCCAGCTTAAGGGCGGTATCGATCCCGGCGCTGAAAGCCCGGGCCAGACCTTTACGGTTGGTGAAGCTGATTATGTGGTCCGCTCCCGCGGCGGTGGCCACCTCCCGGGTCCGGTCGGTGGAGCCGTCATCGATGACCAGCACCTCTACCCGGTCGATACTGGGGATCTCCCGGGGGATATCCCGGATAGTCTCCCCGACTGTCTCCTCCTCGTTGAGGCATGGTATCTGGACGATTAATTTCATTTAAATTTTTAAGAGCGTCCCATTTTCTTGAGGTGGGGCATTAGGCCGCTCTCCGCCATTTATAATAGACCAGTTTAATTTGACACCTATTTTGTAGGTTCATTCTCTTTCTCCAATACGCATTCCACGCATC
>JAVCDH010000034.1 GCA_030765805.1 Candidatus Euphemobacter frigidus | reverse complement strand
AATCCATAAGATTCATAAAAAGCAACACAGACTCAACTGGAGTCAAGTGCATATGCCTATCGCCTTATTTCATACGATGGGCAAACTCCCTGAACCTGAATTTACCCACAGATTCTGCGGAAGACCCAAACATTTTAACAAGAAGAGAGGAACGCCATGTTAATAAAGAAGGTGATATTTGTCTCTTTGCTGCTGGCTATCTGGGTCGGCCCGGCGCCGGCCGGGGTATTCCAGTGGGGAAGAGATTTAAAAGATCAAAATACGGTTGAACTGGATTTAACCGCCGGTAAGGTAGTGAAGATCCAGGGGTCGGTTGAGGAGACGATCAGACCCTATTATGAACAGATCGGCCAGGATACACCGGGAGAGAGTTATACCCTCAGCGAGCTTGGCCTAGACGGGAAGAAGGTGACCTTCGGGATATACTTCGAGAAGAGATGGAAGTATCTCACCTTGGGCGTAAACGGGTTTTATTACAACCCGGATAGTGACACCACCGCCATCCGCGATTATTATATCGGCATATCCGATGAGATCGAGTACGAGGGGAAGAAGTACGAATACATGATGATCCCCGAGGGGCGGCACTTTACCGCCGATTTCCAGACGGCCTTCTGCGAATTGAAGTTGCTCGTCACCCCGGTCACGCTCGCGCCTTCACCTAATTTTGAATTTATACCGTCAATCTATCTCGGTATAGTCGGTGTCTTCGGCAAATATGATATTAATGCCGGGCCGCCGACCGGAACCACGGACTATGAATATCCTCCCCGGGAGTACGTCATCGGCGGCCAGACCGATGACTGGATGGGGGCGGGGGTACCCGGGATTGGCCTGGGGGGGGAGTTCCGGATCGGTCCGCCGGACGGCTTCCGGATCGTCATTCAGGGACATTACGCTTTCTTTCGGTACGACGGGAGTACCAAGTATATCCCGATCTCCATCCGACATGAGAAGAACCTCGATCTTGATTACGATAATTATGAAATTAGGGCCCAGGTAGAGTTTCCCCTCTCCGATGGCCTTGACCTGGTCGCCGGGATCGCCTTCGAGCAGGTTATCCTCAATGCCGAGGCGACCGCGATAGATAAGATCGAGGAGGAGATGGAGGAACTGCGGGAGAAGTTCGACAAGAAGATCAATTTCGAGATCTCGGAGTTGCACGGCATCGTTGGCTTGAAATTTTAACCACCAGGACACCAAGCCACGAAGACGAAAAAGGATAAGAAAGACTCAAATTCAATCAGAGGCGAGCTGCCCAAAGCGCTGACTATCGCCGGGTCGGATTCCGGGGGAGGGGCCGGTATCCAGGCCGACCTCAAGACCTTCCAGGTCCTGGGTGTCTTCGGCGCCTCGGCGATCACCGCGGTCACCGCCCAGAACACCCGGGGAGTGAAGGAGATTTTTACTCTCTCGCCGGCACTGGTAGAGAAGCAGATCGACGCGGTGATGGAGGATATCGCTCCGCAGGCGGTCAAGGTTGGAATGTTGGGCGAGGCCTCCATCATCGAGGCGGTGGCCCGGAAGGCGAAAGAATACGCGATCGAGCGGCTGGTGGTGGACCCGGTTATGGTGGCCTCCTCCGGTGCCCCATTATTGGACCCGGCCGCGGTCGGGATATTGAAGAGCCGGCTGCTGCCGCTCGCGCTGGTGGTGACCCCGAATCTGGCCGAGGCCGGGTCGCTGGCCGGTTTCCCGGTCTCCACCCGGCAAACGATGGAGAAAGCGGCCCGGGTCATCCGGGAGATGGGGCCCCGGTACGTGGTGATTAAGGGAGGGCACCGGAGCCGGGACGCCGACGATCTCTTCTTCGACGGCCGGGAAGCCTTCTTTCTCAGATCACCCCGCTTCACAGGGAAGAAGCTGCACGGGACCGGCTGCACCTTCTCGGCCGCGATCACAGCCGGGCTGGCCCGGGGACTATCCCCCCGACGGGCGATTACGGAGGCAAAGTCCTTCATGATGGAAGTCCTGAAAAATCCTTTAAAACCGGGTCACGGAGCGTATACTCCTAATTTGTTTCTTCGGGATTTTTTATAAAAATTTATGAAATGGTGTATTAAGTTCACTTTAGTCACCCTCCTTCGCTATTACATAGCTACGGCGGGTAAACTTTAGTTCACTTCCCATGACCATAATGCCAATCAAGTTATACGGGAGCCCGGTCCTCCGCGAGAAAGCCGCTCCGGTCGATGAGATAACGGATGAACTGCTCGATCTTATCGTCGGGATGCGGGAGAGTCTCTATTATCACCAGGGGGTTGGACTGGCGGCCAATCAAATTGGTGTCGCCCGGCAGTTGTTTCTGGCGGATGAAGGGAAGGGGCTCAAGGCTTTTATCAATCCCCGGATCATCGAGACGGACGGCGAATCGTCTTCGGAAGAAGGGTGTTTGAGCCTCCCGGAGATCTATGTTGATATCACCCGGGCCCAGACACTTCTTCTGGAGTATCTTGATGAGAAAGGAGAGATCCGGCGGCTGGAAGCGGACGGTCTCCTGGCCCGGATTATCCAGCACGAATACGACCACCTGAAAGGGGTTTTGATCTCCGACCGGGCAGGTTTTTTAGCAAGCCGGATGATCAGGGGGAAATTGAAGAGACTGCGGAAGAGGGTCAGGGAATCACTATGAGATGAGCCCGCCGCACATTTCAATAGTCATCCCGGCCTACAATGAGGAACCTCGGTTGGTCTCCACCCTCGAGAGGATGTACGATTATCTCCAGAGACAGCCGTATGAATATGAGCTGATCGTGGCCAGTGACGGCAGCCGGGACGGGACCGTCCGGGTTGCCCGCCGGTGGCAGCCCCCCGGGTGCCCTCTCGAGGTCATCGACCGGAAGGAGAACCGGGGCAAAGGTTATACCGTCCGGGAGGGGGCCGCTCGGGCGCGGGGAGAGTACATCCTCTTCTCCGACGCCGATCTCTCCACCCCGATCGAAGAACTGGATAATTTCCTCCCGCTATTACAGAAGGGCTTTGAGATCGTGATCGGCTCCCGGAGTTTGAAGGACTCCGAAATCGTGGTCCGCCAGCCTTTCTACCGTGAATGGATGGGACGGATCTTCAACCGGATGGTCCGGGTCCTGGCAGTTCCAGGAATTATCGATACCCAGTGCGGATTCAAGTGTTTCTCCCGCAAAGCGATTAAAGAGATCTTTCCCCGCTGCCTGGTCGAAGGCTTCGCCTTTGACGTCGAGATCCTCTTCCTGGCCCACAAGCTGGGCTTATCAGTAAAGGAGATGCCGGTCCGGTGGCTCAACGCGCCCGGCAGTTCAGTCAGCCCGGTGAGAGACTCGCTCCGGATGTTCAAGGATATCTGCCGGATCCGCGTTGACGATTGGAGGGGTAAGTACGGACGGGGTGCACTAACGGATGAACGTCAAAAATGGAATAATCATTCCGGCGCTGGGCCTGGTGGTCATAACCGTCCTCGCCTATACTAATAGTTTCTCCGGAGCATTTCTATTCGATGACGGCCACGCCATCCTCTCCAATCCCCAGATTCAGACGTTTGCATCACCCCTCAAGTTTTTTACGCCTCACCCTCCCGGCCCGGTAATTACCTTCACCCTGGCGGTCAACTACGCCCTGGGCGGATTCAACCCTTGGGGATACCACGCGGAGGCGTATTATAACCTGGCGCTCAATCTCGGGGATGAGGGCCGGATCGAAGAGGCTCATTTTAACCTGTCCCTTCTCCTGGCCGGGCGCGAGGAGCGGGAGGAAGACGATTAAAGTTTTTACATTGATAAAGCAACAAAGCAACACCGTCACTTATTTTTTGATCGCGATAATCCTGCTGGGCGGGTTCTTGCGGTACGCTTACCTCCGTGAGATCGCGGAAGAGCCCGAGTTCTCCCATCCGTCGATCGACGGCGCTTACCACGACTACTGGGCGAGAGGGTTGGCGGGTGAGGGGTGGGCGGTTCACGAAGGGTACCCCGATCCCAGGATCCGGGAGCGTCCTTTCTTCCGGCCGCCCGGCTACCCCTACTTTCTGGGCGCCGTTTATTGGATCTGCGGTGCGGCATATCTCGCCCCCCGGATCGTCCAGATGGCAATCGGACTGTTCTCAATCTTGGTCGCGTTTCTCTTCGCCCGAAGATGGTACAGTGACGGCGTGGCTCTCATCTTTGCCGGGCTTATCTCCTTCTACTGGACCTTTATCTATTTCGAGGGTGAACTGCTGGGAGTTAGCCTCGCGGTCTTCTTAAGTCTTCTTCTGTTCGCGGCCTCTTCCTCCTGGATAACCGGCTTTGGTTTCGGGCGAGGACTTTTAAACGGTCTCGTTCTGGGGATCTTCGCGCTCTTCAGGCCCAATCTGCTGGTCTTCGCCCCCGTCCTGGCAGTCTGGGCGGTCCATCTCCGCCGCGCGGTCTCTCCCGAAGGCCGCCTGTCTCTTCTCTTAGTCGGGTTCTTCCTCGGGATCGTCCTGGCGGTCTCTCCTGCCACGGTGAGGAACCGCTGCGTCGCGGGCGATCCCGTCCTGATCTCCGCCCAGGGAGGGATGAGCCTCCTGATCGGGAACAACGCCGAGGCTGACGGATCCAACCACCACCTCCCCGGTTACGGAGAGTTCAGTTCCCCTTTCGACTATCCGGCGGCTGTACGGAGGCTGGAGAGGAATCTGGATATAGAGAGGGGTGCGCTCTCGTACTCGGCCGCATCCCGCCGGTACGCCCGCCGCGCGGTTGAGTTTATCCTCCATCATCCCGCCCGGTTCTTCCGCCTCCTTGCTCGGAAGGCCGCCCTCTTCTGGGGGCCGGTCGAGGTTACCAACAACCGGGAGATAGAGACCGTTCGCCGGAAGTCGGCGGTGCTTGGAAATATCCCGGTCGGCTTTTCTTTCTGCTCGGCACTCTTCGCCGCGGGGTTTTTGATGATCTTCTTCCGAGGGGGAAGCGGGGCGAGATATGGCCCGCCGAGGGAGGTCTCCATTATGGTCTTCCTCTTCATCGTCACCTACTTCCTCTCGGTACTTCCCTTCACCGCCGCCGCCCGTTACCGGCTCCCGGTGCTCCCCAGCCTCCTCCTCTTTGCTTCTATTGCCATCTGCCGGCTCGTCTCTTTCCTCCTGAGCCGCCGCTTTACCCCTCTGGCCCTCTGGGGGTCCGTTACGGTGGTTCTCCTGGTCCTGGCCTCATTCAATTTTGCCGACTACCGGTCCTCGCCGGCCAAATGGCATTACGACCGAGGCGTGGCCCATTCCGCGGAGGGCGCTCCATCCCGGGCGAAGGCCGAATACCGCCGGGCCCTGGAGCTGGAACCCGGCTACGCTCCGGCGCATATAAATCTGGGGGCTCTCTTGCTGGAGGAGGGGGAGGTGGGGGCGGCGATCACGCATTACCGGGTCGGGGGGGAGCTCCAGCCCGATCGGGCGGAGGTGCTGAGCAACCTGGGGAACGCCTTCTCCCGGAAGGGAGACCTGGACGGAGCGGTCTCCTGCTTCTGGAAGGCCCTGGAGCTTGATCCCGAATGCGTTCCGGCTCACAACAACCTGGGCACGGTCCTCACGCGGCAGGGGAAGAACGAGGAGGCCCTTCACCACTACCGGCAGGCCCTCCTGATCAGACCGCACTACGCCGAAGCTCACTACAACCTGGGACTGCTTCTCAGCGAACTGGGGAAGCCGGACGCGGCGATCGATGAGTACCGGGAAGCACTCCGCTTTAATCCGCGCGGGCCCATGATCCATAACAACCTGGGAAATGCTCTGGCTCTCCGGGGCGACTATGACCGGGCGATCGTTCATCTCTCCGAGGCGCTGGAACTCGACCCGGAGCTGGCCGCGGCTCACAACAACCTGGCCAATATCCTGGCCTTCCGGAAGGATTACCAAGAGGCTGTCCGTCACTACCGGGAGGCACTGCGGATTCAACCCGATTACGGAGAGGCCCACTATAACCTGGGGTATACACTGGAGCTTCAGGGGAGACGGGGGGAGGCGATGAGCCACTACCGGCGGGCGCTGGAGATAGATCCCGGCAACACCCGGGCCCGGAACAGGCTCGGGGCTCTCCAATAATATTTATTGATGAAATACTCTTCCATCCGACTGGCGGCAATCCTGACTATACTGGCGACCTTGCTGGTCTTTATCCCCTCGCTGGATAACGGCTTTGTCAACTGGGATGACGGCTACCTGATCGATAGTTACGGGTGGAGAGGATTGAGTCTTCGAAGCATTCGCTGGTGCTTCACGAGCCTGGTGGGGGGGAACTACAAGCCGATGGTCTGGTTGTCCTATGGGGCGGATTTCTTCTCCTGGAGTCTGAACCCCGCCGGCTACCATCTGACCAATATACTGCTTCACGCCCTGAACGCGCTGCTGGTCTTCGTTCTTCTGCTGAGATTATGCGCCGGAAAGAAAGCTCCCTGGGTGGCGGCGGGCGCCGCCCTTCTTTTCTCCCTTCACCCCCTGCGGGTTGAATCGGTGGTGTGGATATCGGAGAGGAAGGATGTTCTAGGCGTCTTTTTCTGTCTGCTCTCAATCCTGGCCTATGTCAATTACGCCCGGGTCCGACTCCCGGGGCCCGCCTGGGGAGGAGCTCGCCGGGCGCGCCGGTACTACGCGGTCTCCCTGGTCTTCGCGGCTCTCGCCGCCCTCTCCAAACCGACGGCGGTCTCTCTTCCGTTCCTCCTGCTGGTCATCGATCTCTTCCCTCCCGGGGGGATTAAGCGCCCACCGGGTCTGTTGCTACCGGATAAGTTACCTTATTTTGGTCTGGCCCTGCTCACCGCGGCCATGGCTTTTCTCAGCCAGGCAAGCTCTCACTCCCTGGGCCCTCTCTCCGATATCGGCCTTGGCCAGAGGCTGATTCTGGCCGGCCGGACCTGGCTATTCTACCTTTTCCGGACAGTATATCCATTCAATCTCCACTCGCTCTATCCGAAAGATCCCAACTATGCCGTCCTTACCCTGTCCAGCGTGCTGACACTTATCGGGCTCCTGACGGTGACCATCCTGTTTTTTGCTCTTCGGAAGAAGGGGATAGCGTGGCCCCTCTTTGCGTGGCTTATTTACCTGGTTGCCTGGTTTCCGATCTCGGGCCTGGTGCCAGTCGGGGCGGCCTGGGTAGCGGACAGGTTCGCCTATCTGCCCGCCCTGGGGATCTCCCTGGCCGTCTACTGCGGGCTCCGGGGAAGGGCAACGGTCCAGGTCCGGATATTCTGGTGCGTCGCGCTGGTGGGCCTCTCCCTTCTCGCCATCAGGCAAGAAGGGTATTGGCGCGATTCGAACTCTCTCTGGCAGAGGACGATATCACTCGAACCGCGGTCGCAGTTCGCCCTGCTTAATCTGGGGAACGCCCGGCTGGCCGAAGGGGAGACGGGCGAGGCGATCGCCCTCTTCCGCCGGGCGCTTGGCCTTTACCCCGGCTATCCGGAGGCCCACAACAACCTGGGAAACGCCCTGACGGAGCTGGGGCGAGTGGAAGAGGCCATGGTCTCTTATCGAAAGGCGCTGGAGTTTGACCCGGACCTGACAGAAGCCCACAACAACCTGGCCAATATCCTGGCCTTCCGGAAGGATTACCAGGAGGCTGTCCGTCACTACCGGGAGGCGCTGAGAATCGATCCTGATTATGGAGAAGCCGGATATAATTTAGGGTATACTCTTGATTTAATGGGGAAGAAGGAGGCGGCAATTCGGGAGTATCGTCACTCAATCCGGATCGATCCGCTCAACGCCCCGGCCCATTATCGTCTCGCGCTTATCCTGGTTAAAGAGGACCGGCGGGCGGAAGCCGTCAAGCACCTCCGAAGAGCGCTCGTCATCCGTCCCGATTTCCAGGAAGCGCGCCGGGCGCTCGATAATATTTAGTTTAACCTAAGTACACCGGTTCATAAATACAATGATATTCGTCCGCCGATGCATCCCGGGCTGCGGCGTTGCTCGTCGGTCAAATACCGCAAGGGTATTCTCCCTCCTCTCGCCTTGCATCCCGGGCGCCTCGACGCCCTCGATACAACACCGTATTTATGAACAGGTGTACTAAATTGAGCGATTATTGTGGATAAAATGTGCTAAGATTATGAGACTGCATCGATTGCAAAAAACGCAGACGCGTTAATAAATGCGAACGAGTATTTTTGCAATCGATGCAGCCCGTAAGATTAGTGCAGTTCGCCGCATAGAATCGCTCATGTTGAAGGAGGAGGACGGAAGAGAGATATAATCATGAATAATGTACCGAAAAGACGGCTCTCCCGGCATCTCTTGATATTGGCCGCGATCCTCTTCGTCGGCCTGCTACTCCGTCTTATCTACCTGGGGGAGATACGGGACACCCCCGACTTCGAGCATCCCGGCCTCGACGCGGCTTATCACATCTACTGGGCCCGGGGAATGGCGACCGGGGACTGGGCGGCCTTCCAGGGGCGAGAGGATCCGCAGATCTACCGCTATCCGTATTACCGGCCTCCGGGATACGCTTTCTTTCTGGCCTTGATCTACCGGGCCTGCGGTCTCGGCTCGCTCGCGCCCCGTCTCTTCCAGATCGGGCTGGGCCTCCTGAGCGCGCTCCTCGCCTATCACCTGGCCCGGCGGTGGTTCGGTGTGACGACCGGGTTGATCGCGGCGGCGGCTCTCTCGATCTACTGGATATTTATCTATTATGAAGGGGAGCTGGTCGGGGTTTCCCTGTCGGTTTTTTTAAGCCTCTTCTTTATCTCTATCCTCGATCATGTAGTATCCCGGCGTTCTTTTCCGGGCGGGCTGGCGGCCGGGCTGGTTCTGGGGGTGCTGGTTCTGGCTCGGCCCAACGCTCTCCTCCTCTATCCCGGAGTGGTGGCCTGGGTAGTCTGGGTTGGACGCCGCCGGGGGGAGAAGGGCCGGGTTCTCGTGGTGGCCGGCTCTCTGCTACTCGGGGTCCTGATCGCCGCCCTCCCGGTCACCGTCAGGAATTACGTCGTATCCCGGGAGTTCGTCCCCCTCGCCACCAATGCCGGTATCAGTCTGGGGGTTGCCAACAATGAACTCTCCGACGGCACCACGCACCATATCCCCGGGATCGGCAATGTCGGCACTCCTTATGACTGGCCCCGGATCGTCCGCGGTCTCTCGGAGAGATTGGGACGGCGGTTGAGCCATAGTGAGGCCTCGGCTTATTTGAGCCGGCAGGCCTTTCAGTTCATCCGCCGCCGGCCCGGCCGCTTCCTGAGGCTGCTGGGCCGCAAGGCGCTCCTCTTCTGGGGACCGAGGGAGGTGCGGAACCTGAAGGAGGTCCATTACGCCCGACTTCATTCCCCGCTTCTCCGCCGGCTTCCGGGGAACTTCGCGCTGGCGGCGTCACTGGGGGGGCTGGGTCTGCTTCTGCTCTTCTCCTCGGTCGTGAAGAGAGGGGGCGAGGGGAGGGAACTGGAGGGGGGGGTATTGATCGTGATCTTCATCGCGCTTTACTTTATCTCGATGCTCCCCTTCGCGGCCGCCGCCCGCTACCGGGTGCCGGTCATTCCCTTTCTCCTCATCCCGGCGGCCTATGGGGTGAAGACGGTCGTGGTTTTCTGGGTTCACCGCCAGTGGGTCCGGGCCGCGGCCTGGACGGTCTCGGGGGTGGTTCTCTACCTTCTCTTCTCGATCAATTTCTCCGGCTTCCAACCCACCCCGGCGAAGTGGCACCAGGACCGCGGCCTGGCCCGGCTGGAAGCCGAACAATGGGAAGACGCCGCCAGCGAATTCCGGCTGGCTCTCAAGTCCTCACCCGACTACGCCGCCTATACCAACCTGGGGATTGCCTGCCAGAGGGGGGGTGAACTGGATCAGGCGGTCATGTCGTACCGCCAGGCCCTGCACCTCGCCCCGGACTCTCCCCGGGCGCTTAAGAACCTGGCCGACGCGGAGCTTGCGCGGGGAGAGATAGAGGAGGCGGTGGCCCTCTATCGCCGGGCCCTCGAGGTCAACCCCGAGTATACCGGGATCGCTTGCGACCTGGCCCGGATTCTGGCCGAGGCGGGGCGCGATCAGGAAGCGAACGACCTCTATCAAGATATCCTGCGGAACTGTCCGGACGACGCCCGGGCCCATCTGGGTCTGGGCAATCTCCTTCTGGATCAGGGGCACCCGGCCCGGGCCCGCGAGCATTACCGGGCGGCGTTAAGAGGCAACCCCCATTCAATCCGGGCCCTCTACAACCTGGCCAACGTCCTGATCCGGGAAGGGCGGATCGAGGAAGGGGTCGCGGCCTACCGGGAGGTATTGCGGAGGGAACCTACTCATCTGGACGCCAATAACAACCTGGGCGTCCAGCTCGCCCGGGAGGGCAAGATTGAGGAAGCGATGGCCCATCTCCAGGCGGCGCTGCGGATCGACCCTGCCGACCCGGCGGCATACTTCAATATCGCGGTCACCCTGACCGGCGTAGGCCGGAGAGACGAAGCGATCCCTTACCTGGAGAAGGTGCTGGAGTTAAGACCGGATTACGAGCCGGCCCGCAAGATACTGGCGGCGTTTGGGAAGGAGAGCGGGAAAGGTCAAGGAAGGCAAGGAGAACCCAGAGATTAATGCGGAAGAAAAGAAATGACATTGTGTTGAGTCTCGCGATTATCATTATCGCCGGTATCGTTGTCTACCTGAACAGTCTCGGGGGCGAGTTTCTCTTCGACGACGAGGCGGTTGTCGTTGCCAACCCCAATATTGAGAAGATCTGGCCGCTCCGGGAGGCATTTGCCGCGCCCCCCCGAAGCCCGGTTCGGGATCGCCCGGTGGTCAATCTCACCCTCTCCCTCAACTATATGTTGGGGGGTCGCGCGCCCGCGAGTTACCATCTGGGCAACCTCCTTATTCATATCATCTCGGCGCTCCTCCTCTTCGGGATCATTAAAAGAACCTTCGAGAGTCCCCGGCTCGCCGCCCGCTACGGGTTGTCCGCCTCGGGGTTGGCGCTGGCGGCGGCGCTGCTCTGGGAGGTCCACCCTCTCCAGACCGAGAGCGTCGCCTACATAACTCAGCGCTGCGAATCGTTGATGGGGATCTTCTACCTGGGGACGCTCTACGCACTGATCCGGGGAGCGGGCTCAGAGCGTTCCCGTTGGTGGTACGCGGCGGCGGTGATTCTCTGCGCCCTGGGGATGGGGAGCAAGGCGGTGATGGTGACCGCCCCCCTGGTGGTGATCTGCTACGACCGGGTCTTCATCTCCCGGAGCTGGAGAGAGTTGTGGCGAAAGCGGCGGTGGCTCTACCTCGCCCTGGCCGCGACCTGGATTATCCAGGTGATACTGGTTCTGGTCACATCCTACCGGGACATCAAGACCTATCGCCTGGGGGAGTACGCTCTCAGCCAGTTCGGGGTGATCACGCATTACCTCCGTCTCTCGTTCTGGCCTCATCCGCTCTGCCTTGATTATCACTGGCCGGTCGCCGGAAGATTCGGAGAGATTATCCCCCCGGGGATCTTGATCGGAGCTTTGCTGGGACTGACGATCTGGGGATTGATAAAGAAACCCGCCCTCGGTTTTTTAGGGGTCTGGTTCTTCCTGATCCTCGCCCCTACCTCCAGTATTCTTCCCCTGGAGGACCTGGCTTTTGAACACCGGATCTACCTCCCCCTGGCGGCGATCGTGGTCCTCTTCGTTATCGGGGGTTATGAGGCGTTGCGATATCTATTTCCGACTTCCCGCCGCCGGCAGAAAATATGGGGGACGATCCTGGCAGCGTTGTTGGTGGGGATCCTGGGATACTCGACTATCCGTCGCAATCTCGACTATCGCTCGGCTGAGGGGATGTGGCAGGACGTGATCGGAAAGAGACCCTCAAACCCGCGGCCCTATAATAATCTGGCCAATATCGCGCTGAAAAAAGGAGAGGCTGAACAGGCGTTCGAGCTCTATCAGACCGCGGCCCGGCTCGATCCGGACTACCAGGCGGCTCATTACAACCTGGCCAATCTTCTGGCCGGCCGGGGGGAGCTTACCGGGGCGGTCGCGTATTATCGAAGGACCCTGGAGATCAATCCCGAGGCGGTTGAGGCCCATAACAACCTGGCCGTGGCGATCTACCGGCTGGGGAGGAAGGAGGAAGCCGTCGCCCACCTCCGGGAGGCGATGCGGATCGACCCCGAAGACCCCGCGGCTTACTATAACATGGGGCTTTTGCTTTTCAAGGAAGGTCAAACACGTCAGTCACTCCCGTACCTGGAACGGGCGGTGGAGTTAAGACCTGATCATGAGCCGGCCCGCCGCGCCCGGGCCGCGGCCCGGAAGGAAGCGGCTGAGGCGTTTGGCGATGGAGAGCGGTGAGTATCGGCTTTTAATTGACGCGGGATTGGTGGTTGTAGTATCTAACATAAACACAAGATTGATTATTATTTCAAATAGGAGAAAGAGTTATGGCCAACGCTAATGATATGCGGAAGGGGAACGCCGTGTGGCGTGACGGCGATATATACATAGTTCTGGATCTGGAGCGGGTCAAGCCGGGAAAGGGTGGCGCTTTCGTCCAGACCACGCTGCGCAATATTCGGACCGGCCGCACTTCTCAGGTCAGATTCTCTTCCACCGAGACGGTCGAGATCGTTCCCTTGATCAGAAAGAAACTGGAATTCAGTTATCGGGACGGCGGAGGATATGTATTCATGGACCCTGAAACTTTCGATCAGATCACCATTCCCGAAGTGCTGGTTGATTCTTTTAAAGATTATATTATTGAAGGAACCGAGTATGACCTGGTCCTTACCGATCAGGATATCCCCCTCCGGATCGAACTTCCTCCCAGCATCGTAGTGAAGGTGGTTGACGCTCCGGAAGGCTTGAAGGGCGACAGCGCCACCAATGTGCGAAAAACGGTCAGATTAGAAACCGGGCTGGAGTTGAATACTCCTCTCTTCATCAAGGAAGGAGAACTGATAAAAGTCGATACCCGGACCGGAGAGTATCTCGGCCGGGCCTGAGCCGGTCGGTACCGGATGATTTCGGGTTACCTCTCTCCTCCCGCTTCTCGGACTTTTCCCGTTGTCGGTGTTGATTCCGCGGAGAGGGTATGGTATAAACGGGAAGATCGAATATATTTTACGAGCGTAGTATAAATAGTAAGAGGATACGTACTATGGCGGATTATCAGGTTGCGGACATTCGGACAATTGGGATCTTTGGAGGAAACGGGAGCGGGAAGACCACACTGGTGGATGCTCTGATGTACGCGGCGGGAGCCAATACCAGGCAGGGGAGCGTCAATGAGGGGACTTCACTCTCGGATACCGACGAGGAAGAGAAATCCCGTAGAAGCAGCATCCGGACTTCCTGTCTTAACTGTTCCTTCGGGGGAAAGAATCTCTTCCTGGTCGACACCCCGGGCTATATGGATTTCTGGGGTGAAGTGATCGTGGCCCTGGCGGTGGTGGACAGCGTCCTTATCGTTGTGGACGGGACGGGGGAGATCGATGCCGGTAGCCGGCGGATATGGGACCTGGCCCGTGAGAAGGGGTTGCCGATCAGTTTCTTTGTCAATAAGCTGGACAAAGAACACTCCGGGTTCATCAAAGCTCTGGATGGAGTTCGGAATGAACTGGGCGCTTCTCTGATCCCGCTCTATATTCCTGACGGCGATCACCCGGCTTTTTCGGAGGTACACAGCCTTCTGGATGAAAACGCGGCGGATAAGATCATCGAAGGCCTGCGGGGAGAGGTCGAGGGGTTTCGTGAGAAGGTGGTGGAAGCCGCCGCCGAGACGGACGACAGCCTGATCGAGAAGTACCTGGAGAGCGGGACTCTTCAGCCCGAAGAAGTGAAAGAAGGGTTCCGGAAAGCGTTTGCGATGAGGAGCATTGTCCCGGTCTTTTCCGGCAGCGCTCTTCAAGGGATCGGGATCAAGGAACTGCTCCAGGGGTTATCCGACCTCTTTCCCTCTCCGGCCGACCGGGGAGAGATCGCGGTCGGAGACGATATGGTCCGGCCGGAGAGCGGGGCGCCCTTCTGTGCCCGGGTATTCAAAAGCATCAATGATCCTTTTGTGGGCCAACTCTCCTATCTTCGGGTCTGGTCCGGCACCCTGAAATCCGAGACGGAGATATATAACTCGACCAGCGAGAACAAGGAGCGGGTCGGCCATCTCTACCTGATCAAGGGTAAGGAGCAGATCGATATCTCCCGCGCGTTACCCGGCTACATTGTCGCTTTGACCAAGCTGAAGGATACCTCGATCGGTGATACCCTCTGTGAAACGGGGAAGAACTATCAGTTCCTGCCTCTTCACTTTCCTTCTCCGACCGCCTTGATGGCGATCTATCCCAAATCCCGGGGTGATGAGGATAAGATCGCGGAAGGCCTCCGCAAACTTATCGCCGAGGACCCCACCCTGATCGGGACGAGGAACCCGATGACCAATGAATATGTCCTTTCCGGAATGGGAGAGGTCCAGATTCAGATCGTCGTGAACCGACTGCAGAAGAACTTTAATGTCGGGGTTGAACTCAGAACCCCTAAGGTCGCCTACAAGGAGACGATCAAGGGGCGCGGGGAGAGCAAGTATCGGCATAAGAAACAGACGGGCGGATCGGGACAGTTTGCCGAAGTATGGATGCATGTTCAGCCTTATA
>JAVCDH010000059.1 GCA_030765805.1 Candidatus Euphemobacter frigidus | reverse complement strand
CCGTTGTTTTGGGTGATGAGGTTTTGATATATCTCTTTGGTTCTGGACTCGGCAACTAAAGTAAAATAGAAATTTATGCAGCCGGGGGTAGAAGAGATTTATGTAAGATCAGTGTAAGATCAGGGTCATGTAAGATCAGGGTCACACCCTAAATCCTAAGTTTGACGAATAAGAAGAAACTTGTTATAGTGGTCGTATGGTTAGACCCCTGAGAATTGAATATCCTAATGCCTGGTATCATGTGACCGGCCGAGGAGTGGCCCGATCTCCCATATTTAAAGATGATAAAGACAGGCTGCGCTTTCTCGAAGCATTGAGAGAGAGTGTGGAAGCTTTTAATGTGGAAGTGCATTGCTATGTTTTAATGAGCAATCACTTCCATTTTTTATTAAAGACGCCGGAAACGAATCTCAGCCGTTTCATGCAGCGGTTTAATACAGCGTACAGCACCTATTTTAATCTCCGGCATCATCGGGCCGGACATCTTTATCAGGGGCGTTTCAAAGGGCTCCTGGTGGAGGCGGATGAATATTTACAGGAGTTAAGCCGGTATATTCATCTTAATCCCGTCCGGATAAAGAGGTATAGCAAACTTCCACTCGAAGAAAGAAGCGAGATCCTCAGGGATTACCGTTGGAGTAGTTTACCCGGATATATCCGGCTTAAATCCCGGGATGAATTTATGAGTTATAGTATAGTGCTGGGATATAAGGGAGGAGACGCAAAGGAAGGAAGGCGGAGATATCGAGAGTACGTTTTACGGGGATTGAAGTATAAAATTGACAATCCGAAAGGAGACGCCAGGGCAAATGCGATCCTGGGGTCGGATAGTTTTATTGTCTGGGTGAAGGAGAATTTCCTCAGTGAGATTAGATTATCAAGCCGGGATTTTTCTAATTTAAAGACAATTAGAATGCCGATGCCGATCAAGGAGATAGCAGAGGCAGTAGCGGAAGAATATGGTGTAATGGTAAGTGAGATAACCAAAAAATATTCTAAGCATCGTGAAGCCCGGCTGATGTTGTTGGAGCTATGCTATCGGCTAAATCTAAGGAAGAGGAGCACAAGGGAGATGGGAACTGAGCTAGGTGGAATAAGTGGGGAACAGGTCATCCAGGCCCATAGGTTAATGCAGAAACGAATTAAAGAAGATAGGGTCCTGTGGAAAAGAGTTGAGGAAGTCACATCCCGGCTTCAAACTTAGGATTTAGGGTGTGACCCTGATCCTTCCTGGTCCTGGGAGTATCCCCGCCACCGGAAGAAGCTGACAATCCCGTATATTGGGCTGGGTTATTAAAGGACGGTGACCGGTCCCTCCGCCTCCAGGCGGCAAGTAAACTTTCTTCCATGGGCCCGCAAGCCAGGAGCGTGATCCCTCTATTATTGGAATGCGCGCGGAGTGAAGACCGAGAAGTCCGTTCGAGCGCCCTGAGGGTTTTGTTTTTTATCAATCCTGATATTCTGCCGGTGGGTCCTTTAATAAAGGCGCTTGAGGATAAAGACGCCAATGCGGCAGATAAGAGATCTGCTCTTCTGCGGTTGAGTAGAGCGGGGAGGAAGGCTAAAGATAGTCTTCCTGCAGTACTTCAAGCGTTGAAAGATAAGAGTGAAGGAGTAAGAGAGTATGCCGCTTATGCCTTGAGCCAGATAGATCCGGAATCGAATGAATATATCCCCATCCTGGTCGAGGCAATCAAAAATCCGGATAGTAGTATCTGGCACCTGGCTTTGGGCGCGTTGATTAAATTAGGCCCCCGAGTGCGGATAGCAGAAAGCGCGTTGATCGAAGCGTTTGATAACGATGATGAGAGGGTCTGGTCAGCCGCGCAGTCCATATTATTGGAAATAGGAGTTGTCCTGAAAAAAAGCCCGCCTGGTTTATTTAAAAAGTTGGGAGATAAAAATATCAAAGTGCGAAAACAGACGTGGTCTATTTTTCAAGATTTGGATCCGGAAATTTCAAAATCACATCTGCCCTTGCTTATTCAAGCGCTTAAAGACGAAAGTCCCTATATCCGTGCGACCGCGGCCAATATTCTTGCAAAGATCGGAGCTGAAGCTCACTCCGCCGTCCCAGCCTTAACAGTGGCCTTGAAGGACAATGATGAAAGAATGCGCCGTAGCGCAGCCTGGGCCTTAAAGAAGATCGGCCCTTGTCCCGAGACCAACGTAGAGGGCTTGATAGCGATACTGAGAAGTCAAGATAAATACCTGGCGCGACAGGTGAGAGATATATTGGCTGCAAATGGTATCAAAGCTGTGCCGGCTTTAACGACAGCCTTAAGGGATAATAATGAACAGGTGCAAAAGTTTGCCGCTGAAGCATTAGGCCGGATTGGTCCAGAGGCAAAGGCGGCGATACCGGAACTTACTGAAGCATGTGACGACCCCGATAAATCAGTCGTTTTGGCTGCCCGATACGCTCTGGTGATGGTAACGGAAGACTATAAGAAATATATCCCGTATTTTATTGCTGCTTTGCAAAGTACAGACGTAAAGCTGCGCCGAGAGGCGGCTCTGGATCTTGGTAAGATCGGCCCGGGGGCAGAATCTGCGGCGCCTGATCTTATCAAGGCCTTAAAAGACTCCGATTCGGAAGTCAGGAGTTACGCGGCCGGAGCACTGGGATTAATCCGGCTGGGGGATAGTGCCGTAATAAATGCCCTCCTGCAAGCGCTCAAGTCTGAGGATTCGAGTCTGCGTGATTCTGCCGCGTTATCTTTAGGAGAAATAGGCAAAAAACCAAAAGTTGTTGTTCCAGCCCTTATAGCAGCGCTTAACGATGACAATTTTCTTGTTCGTTATTACTCTGCAATGGCATTAGGGAAATACGGACCGGCTGCAAAAACCGCGCGTCTGGCTTTGAATGAAGCTCTAAAAGACAAAAAAGACTTGGTCAGTAATGCGGCCAAAGAAGCTTTAGAGAAAATAGGCAGATAGCAACTGGCAATCGTTTAATTTAGCTAAACCACTTTATTCTGACAAGGTGGGCATGATTCTACCTTCCGGCCTAATCCCTGTTCCCTATCCTTCTCTCAGTTGTACCCAAAGCCCCTCGATGAACTCCGGAGTCTCCACAGGGATGTAGGTGACAGAACGGTAGATCTTCTTTAGAAGACCGGACAGGATCTTGCCCGGGTCGACCTCGATAAAGGTGTCGTGATCATGGATTGGATGGAGTCGCTCCAGCGCACGGGGCCGTTGTTTTGGGTGATGAGGTTTTGATATATCTCTTTGGTTCTGGACTCGGCAACTAAAGTAAAATAGAAATTTATGCAGCCGGGGGTAGAAGAGATTTATAGATAGAAGACATAGTTGTTATCGGCCTGCCGGAAGGGGGGGAGTTCTTTGTCCTTGTCGGATAGGACGGGGTTCGTAATCGGCCATTTGATCCCGATCTCGGGGTCGTTCCAGATAAACCCTCGGTCCATCTCCGGGGCGTAATCGGCGGTGACCTTGTAGAAGAAATCAACCTCATCGCTGAGCACGCAGAAACCGTGGGCCATTCCCGGCGGGAGATAGAGCATCCGGCGGTTCTCCGCGTCGAGGACCTCGCCGATCCACTTCCCGTAAGTGGGTGATCCTCTCCGGATATCCACTCCCACGTCGAAGACCGCCCCTTTCAGGACCAGGATAAGTTTGCCCTGAGCGCGGGGATTCTTCTGGTAATGAAGGCCGCGGAGGACTCCCCGGACTGAGTGGGAGTAGTTATCCTGTACAAAAGGGAGGGTGATTCCGTGGGCTGAGAAGTCGGCCTCGCGAAAGGTCTCCATGAAGAACCCCCGGTTGTCATCGAATTTTTGATACTCAATGACCACCACTCCGGGGATCTCTTTTTCTTCAAATGTGAACGGCATCCGTTTTTTCCTGGTACGATAAATCTCTATTTGAAAATTTTTTTATATGTATTGTTTAAACCATATATTATAACGTTTATTTATCTAAATAAAATATAATATTTTTCGGAGAAAAATATTATGAAGATTAAAGAAAGAGGCGAATTCGGTTTAATTGAGGATCTCTCCCGTCTTATTCCGGAAGGAGAAGGGGTAATCAAGGGGATCGGAGATGACGCGGCCGTTCTCCCCGGCCGAAAGAAGGGCTGGTACCTTTTAATTGCAACCGATTCAATTGTCGAGAAGATCCACTTTCGACGGTCGGCGGGAGCCCGGCGGATCGGCCGGAAAGCGCTGGCCGTGAACCTCTCCGATATCGCGGCCATGGGGGGGCTCCCCCTCTGGGCGGTCGTTAATCTGGGACTTCCACCCGGCCTCTCGGTCCGTTACTGCCGGCAGCTCTATCGGGGGATGGGGGAACTGGCGGATGAGTTCGACCTCAGCATTGTGGGAGGGGATACCTTCCGGTCACCTTCCGAGATTATGATCTCGGTCACGGTGGTCGGCGAGGTGGAAAAAGAAAGATGTATCTTCCGTTCCGGGGCGAAGCCGGGCCAGGTCCTCTGTGTCACCGGCGAACTGGGGAGCGGCCGGGGCAAGCATCTGGATTTCATCCCCCGGATCCGGGAAGCCCGCTTCCTGGTGAAGTATCACTCTCCCTCCGCGATGATCGATCTCAGTGACGGTCTCTTCGCCGACCTGGACAAACTCTGCCGGGCCAGCGGAGTAGGGGCGGTGATCGGTGAATCAGCTCTCCCGCTGGGCGCCCCGGGCCGTAAGGGGCGGAGGAGCCTTAAAGAGGCGGGGCGGGGCGAGGAGTTCGAGCTTCTCTTCTCCCTCCCGGAGAAGGAACTTCGAGATTTAATTGATGGCATGCGTGAAGCCCTGGGGACCCGGGTTACACCGATCGGGAGAATTCTGGAAAATAAGGACAGATTTGAACTAGTAGATCCCGCCGGTCAAACCAATCCGATCCCGATCGCCGGTTACGATCACTTCAAACAGGAACTTTGTTGAATGTTCGAATTCAGAAGTCACAGTCCGGAAGAGACCGCGGAACTGGCCTCCCGACTCGCCGCGAACCTCCAGCCGGGGGATGTTCTGGCTCTCTACGGCGATCTAGGCTCGGGAAAGACATGCTTCGTCCAGGGATGCGCGCGCGGCTTGGGGGTGAAAGATCGGTATATCGTCTCTCCCTCTTTTGTTTTAGTGCGGGAATATCGTGGCCAGTTGCCCCTCTACCATATCGACCTCTATCGCTTGAATTCGGGGCTGGAGATCGGTCTGTTGGGAATTGAGGAATATATCGACAGCGATGGGGTGACCGCGATCGAGTGGGCGGAGAAACTGGAAGGATTTTTACCCGATCGGACAATAAAAGTCGAATTTAAGTTTCTTGACGAGACCTCAAGAAAGATAAACATTTATAATTTTTCCAAAGAAAAGACTATGTTATGAAGATTCTGGGGATTGAGACCTCGACCGAGGTCGGAAGTGTGGCTCTGGTTGAAGCTGGCCGGCTGGTGGCGCAAGCGGATATCGATACCTATCTGAGCCATTCTTCCCGATTGATCCCGATCCTAAATTCCATTCTGAAAAAAGCAGGGTGGGGGGTTGGGGAGCTGGAGGGGGTTGGTGTCGGGCTGGGGCCGGGGTCGTTTACAGGGATCCGGGTCGGCCTGGCGTCCGCCCAGGGGATAGCCTTCGGCAATTCCATCCCCCTGGTCGGGATCGGGAGCTTTGCGGCCCTGGTGCGGGGAAGTTCCTTTTCAGAGGGGATGGTCTCTCCTTTACTCCGGTCCCGCCGGGGACAGATTTACGGCGCTCGGTACCGGAAGAAGGATGATAAGATGGAAGAGTTGAGCCCCCCGGAGATAATCGCCCCCGCCCGGCTCGGTGAGCTCTGTCATAATGCCTGGATTGTCAGCCCTCAGTGGGAAGAGCTTCAGTCCCGGCTGGAAGTAGTTTTTGGCGATGCGGGGATAATCGGAGGAGAAAAGATTTTTCCCCGGGCACGGTGGGTTGCTATATTGGCTGAACGGAGGCTGAGAGAGAATCCGGCCGGTGAGATAAAGACCGCCACCCCGATTTATCTCTCCAATTACCTGGCAAGTGGAAGTAAGTTGACGAAGTGAGCTGACTGATAATGCAATCGGACACACTCTTCAAGACCTGGGCGGAGATCGATCTAGAGGCGATTCGTTATAATATCGGGCAGATCCGGAAACTGATCGGCGACCGGGTTAAGATCCTGGTCAGTGTTAAAGCCGACGCTTACGGGCATGGCGTTGTCGCTGTCTCCCGGACGGCCCTGGCTGCCGGGGCGGAATGGCTGGGGGTGTCGCATGTCAAAGAAGCGCTGGAGTTGCGGGCTTTCTTTCCTAAGGTCCCTATCCTGATCCTGAGCTCGGGGATGAGGGGACATTCCCGGCATATTATCCGCAACAACCTGACACCCATGGTCTGTTCAGTGGAGATCGCCCGGGATCTGGCCCGGACCGCTCTTGAGTTCGGGACCCGCACTGATATCCACATTATGCTGGATACCGGAATGGGGAGGATCGGGGTCTGGCATGAGAACTGCCTCCCCTTTCTGGAAGAGGTCTCCCGGATTCAGGGCATCAGGATTGAAGGCCTGGCTTCTCACTTTGCCGCCGCTGATGATCCTGATAATTCGTTTACCCTCCATCAGCTGCAGTGCTTTTTAAAAGTCGTGGAGGACGCGCGGAAGCAAGGGATTGATATCCCGATTAAGCATATCGCTAATAGCGGGGCGCTGCTGGGCATGAAAGAATCCCGGCTGGATATGGTCCGCCCCGGGATTATGCTCTATGGCGTCTATCCGGCCCCCCATTACCGGAAAATTATCGAGTTGAAGCCGGCCTTAAGCTTGAAGACCCGGATCGCGTATCTGAAGACCGTCGGACCCGGTCGCACCATCAGCTACGGGAGGACCTATACGGTAAAGTCTAAGACCCGGGTGGCTACTCTGCCGATCGGTTACGGGGACGGTTTCAGCCGCGCACATTCCGGCCGGGGGGAGGTGCTGATCCGGGGAAAGCGGGCCCCCATCATCGGGATCGTCACCATGGACCAGATTATGGTCGATGTCGGGAAGATTGATGGTGTCTCAGTAGAGGACGAGGCGGTTCTGATCGGTGAGCAGGGCGGAGATCGGATTACGGCGGAGGAGGTTGCCGGGCGGATCGGAACCATCTCTTATGAAGTTCTCTCCCAATTGGGCAAACGGGTCTCCCGGGTTTATCTATAATAATAATTTTTTTCTTTTATATTTTCTCTAATTTTGTAAAAATCAGGGAAAGTAAAAATTGAGGAGTAAATAAACATGATTGTTAAAAGAAAGAAAAGTCCTCTTAAGTTGAGAAGCGATGTCACCAAGATCGGCCTGGAACGGGCGCCTCATCGCTGCCTGATGTACGCGACCGGTGTGGACCCGGCCGATCTGAAGAAGCCGTATGTTGGGGTGGTATCCAGTTTTACCGATCTGATACCCGGACATGTCGGGATGAGAGATCTGGAGCGGGCGATTGAGAACGGTGTCTATGCCGCCCAGGGCCGGCCCTTTCTCTTCTCCGTTCCCGGGATCTGCGACGGGATCGCCATGGGGCATCCGGGGATGTACTGTTCCCTGCCGACCCGGGGGTTGATAGCTGACATGATTGAGATGGTTGTCCAGGGACATGCTCTGGACGGGATCGTACTGCTGACCGATTGCGACAAGATTACCCCGGGGATGCTGATGGCAGCGGCCCGGTTAAATATCCCGGCGATCGTGGTCACCGCCGGGCCGATGCTGGCGGGACATTACAATGACCGCCGTCTTTCCTTGGTTCGAGATACATTTGAAGCGGTCGGACGCGCCCAGGCGGGTCTGATCAGCGAGGCGGAGGTGCGGGAACTGGAGATCCGGGCCTGTCCCGGAGCCGGTTCTTGCCAGGGGATGTACACCGCCAACACCATGGCTTGTATCACTGAAGCGATGGGGATGAGCATGAGCGGCTGTGCCACGGCACCGGCGGTTTTGGCGGAGAAGAAGCGGATTGCCTACCGGAGCGGCCAACGGATTGTCTCCTTGATCAAAGAAGGAGTCAGAGCCCGTGATATAATGACCCGGAAGGCTTTCGAGAACGGGATCGCGGTCGATATGACCCTGGGAGGATCGACCAATACCGTCCTTCATCTGATGGCGATTGCTCATGAGCTTAAACTTGCTCTTAAGCTTAAGGACTTTGACCGAATCAGTCGAAAGACCCCGCATCTGGCAAACATGAGGCCGGGCGGCGACCATATGATGGAAGACCTGGATCAAGCGGGGGGGATTCCGGCGGTGATGAAAGCGCTGGGGTCGCGCGTTCACGATGTAAAGACTGTCAACGGCCCGGGTTGGAAGCGGATCTGTAGCCGGGCCCGGGTTCTGAATTCGGAAGTGATCAGACCGGTTGCCCGAGCCTATCATGCTGAAGGCGGAATCGCGGTACTCTACGGGAACCTCGCCCCTGAGGGCGCGGTGATCAAACAGAGCGCGGTCACCTCCGGGGCTCAGCGATTTGTCGGCCCGGCCCGGGTATTTGACTCGGAAGAAGCCGGGATGAGCGCCTTGATGAAAGGAAAGATAAAAGAAGGAACGGTGGTGGTGATCCGATATGAAGGTCCGCGGGGGGGGCCGGGAATGCGGGAGATGCTCTCACTTACCTCCGCTATTGTCGGGATGGGGATGGGTGAGTCGGTGGCTTTGATCACCGACGGTCGGTTCTCCGGAGGAACAAAGGGGCCCTGCGTGGGGCATATTTCTCCGGAAGCGGCGGCGGGTGGTCCCATCGCCCTGATTCGGGACGGTGATGTGATCACGCTGGACATCCCGGCCCGGAAGCTCTCGGTCCGGGTGACGAAGAAGGAGCTGGGCGCCCGGAAGAAGGCCTGGAAGAAACCGGAGAAGAAACTGTCCGGTTACCTGGCCCGGTACGCCCAACAGGTGACATCCGCTTCAGAGGGCGCGGTGCTGGTCACGGAGAAAGAGGTGAGCGGTAAACGGTAATCAGTGATCGGTAATCTGTGATCAGAGAACAGAAGTCAGAAGTTTACGGAGGGAAATTTTATATGAAAGGAGCCAAACTGTTTTTCGATTGTCTGGTCAAGGAAGGTGTTGAGGTTATGTTCGGCTACCCCGGCGGCGCGGTGATCGATATCTTCGACGAACTGGACAACTCCCCGATCCGGTTTATCCTGACCCGCCATGAACAGGGAGCCGCCCACGCGGCCGACGGGTACGCCCGGGCCTCCGGGAAAGTCGGAGTCTGTATCGCCACTTCCGGGCCCGGGGGGACCAACCTGGTCACCGGGATCGCCACCGCCTACATGGATTCCATACCGATGGTGGCCTTTACCGGGCAGGTCCCGACCTCGATGATCGGGAACGATGCCTTTCAGGAAGCCGATATCGTCGGGATCACCCGTCCGATTACCAAGCATAACTATCTGGTCACCGATGTCAATGAACTGCCGGGGATCATAAAAGAGGCCTTCTTCCTGGCCGGCACCGGCCGGTGCGGCCCGGTCCTGGTCGATATCCCCAAAGACATCCAGCAGGCGCAGACCTCGATGACCTATCCAAATAAGGCGGAGATCCCCGGCTACAGCCCGGTCTATACCGGCCATCCCAAACAGATCGAGCAGTTGGCTAAGGCGATCAAGCAGGCCAGCCGGCCGATTCTGTACGTAGGGGGTGGCGCAGTCGCCTCCGGCGCGGCGGAAGAACTTAGAAAACTGGTGGCCAAGACCTCCATCCCGGTCACCACCACGCTGATGGCTCTGGGGGTATTCCCGGAGACAGACCCCGTGTCATTGGGGATGCTGGGGATGCACGGGACCAAGTACGCCAACTATGCCATCATGGACTCCGACCTGCTGATCGCCGTCGGCGCCCGATTTGACGACCGGATTACCGGCAAGATCAGTGAGTTTGCCCCGCACGCCAAGGTCGCCCATATCGACATCGACCCGACCTCACTGAAGAAGAACGTCCGGGTGGATATCCCGGTGGTCGGGGATGTCCGGCGGGTACTGAAAGATCTGAACAAGATTGTCAAGCCGGGCCAGATCGGCCCCTGGCTCAAGCAGATCAGCCAGTGGAAGAAGAAGTTCCCGCTGACCTATGAGTCCAAAGGCGATATCCGGCCCCAGTATGTCATCGAGCAGATCCACAAGATGACCGGCGGCCGGGCCATCATCACCACCGAGGTCGGCCAGAACCAGATGTGGGCCGCCCAGTTCTACACCTATACCGAGCCCCGAACTTTCCTCTCGTCCGGCGGGTTGGGGACGATGGGATATGGTCTTCCGGCCGCGATCGGGGCGCAGGTCGCCTGCCCGGACCGGGTGGTCTTTGATATCGCCGGAGACGGCAGCATCCAGATGAACATCCAAGAGCTGACGACCGCGGTCACCAACTCACTCCCGGTCAAAGTGGCCATCCTCAATAACGGTTACCTGGGGATGGTCCGGCAGTGGCAGGAACTCTTCTATAAAAAGAACTATGCCGGGACCGTTCTGGTGGGCAACCCCGATTTTGTGAAGCTGGCCGAGGCGTATGGAGCCGGCGGAATCCGGGTCACAGAGAAGAAAGAGGTGGTCCCGGCCCTGAAGAAGGCGTTAAAGTACCCGGGGCCGGTCCTGATCGATTTCCGGATCGCGCCGGAAGAAAACGTCTGGCCGATGGTTCCGGCCGGAGTATCCATCCGGCAGATGATGAGTGGCCTGGCTTGATTATTTCAAAATTATTATTTTCTCTTGATTTTTCAGGAGAAAATAATAACGGAGGAAAATTTTATGAGGCATACGATATCGGTTTTAGTTGAGAATAAGTTCGGCGTTCTGGCCCGGGTGGCGGGGCTCTTCAGCGGTCGGGGGTTTAATATCACCAGCCTCGCGGTCGGCGAGACCATGGATCCCGCCATCTCCCGGATGACGATCGTCGTTGATGATCAGGGGTCGCCCCAGATCATGGAGCAGGTTGAGAAGCAATTGAATAAGCTGATCAACGTTATCAAGGTCCAGGACTTTACCGGCGGGGAGTCCGTTGACCGGGAGTTGATCCTGATCAAGGTCAAGACCACGACCAATACGCGCTCGGAGATACTGGAGATCGCCCGGATCTTCCGGGCCCGGGTGGTTGACGTCTCGCTCCACTCCGTGGTTCTGGAGATCACCGGGGCGGTCGACAAGATCAACGCGATCCTCAATCTCTTGACCCGCTTTGGGGTTAAGGAGTTAGTCCGCACCGGCAAGATCGCCATAGCGCGCAGTTAATAAAAATTGTATTTTTTGACCCCGATAAATCGGGGTTATCCTGTCTGAAAAAGTCCCCTCGCCAGGACGGGGGATAAGTTCTTATGAAAGATAGAATTATTATCTTCGACACGACGCTGCGGGACGGAGAGCAGTCACCGGGGGCCAGCCTGACTACCCGGGAAAAACTCCGGATTGCCCACCAGTTGGTCAAGTTGGGGGTGGATATTATTGAGGCGGGGTTCCCGATTGCTTCGGAGGGAGATTTTGAGGCGGTCAGCAAGATCTCCCGAGTGATCAAGGGGGCGGTGGTCGCTGGGCTGGCGCGCTGCTTGCAGAAGGATATCGAAACGGCTTTCCGGGCCCTGGAGAAGGCCGAAGATCCCTGTATCCACATATTTTTAGCCACCTCCAGAATTCATCGTGAATTCAAGCTGAAGAAAGCCAAGGAGGAGATAATCCGGCAGGCGGTGAAATCGGTCAAGCTGGCCCGGAAGTACGTGGACCGGGTGGAGTTCTCGCCGGAAGACGCCGCCCGGACGGAACTTCCCTTCCTGACCGAAGTGGTGGAAGCGGTGATCGAGGCCGGCGCCACCACCGTCAACATCCCCGACACGGTCGGCTACTCCACTCCGGAAGAATTCGGCGAGATTATCCGGTGCCTGAAGAGAGAAGTCTCAAATATCGATCGAGCGATTATCAGCGTTCACTGTCACAACGATCTTGGCCTGGCCGTGGCCAACTCTTTGAGCGCGATCAAGAATGGCGCCCGCCAGGTGGAGTGTTGCATCAACGGCTTGGGGGAGAGAGCCGGGAACGCCTCGCTGGAAGAGGTCGTGATGGCACTGAAAGTGCGGAAGGATTTCTGGGGGGTAACCACCGGGATCAACACCCGCCAGATCTACAAGACCAGTCGCCTGGTGAGCCACCTGACCGGGATCCCGGTTCAGCGGAATAAAGCCATTGTGGGAGAGAATGCCTTTGCTCATGAAGCCGGCATTCATCAGGACGGCATCTTGAAAGAGAGAACCACCTACGAGATTATGCGTCCCCAGGATGTCGGGGTTCCTAAAAGCCTCCTGGTTCTGGGAAAACATTCCGGTCGCCACGCTTTTAATGAGAAACTGAAGGCGCTCGGCTACCGGCTCAGTCCGGAAGAACTGGACCGGTCGTTCGTGAGGTTCAAGACGCTGGCGGATAAGAAGAAGCATGTCTTTGACGATGATATAGAGTCTCTGGTCGATGAGCAGCTTGACCGGCCGCCGGCAATTTTTTCTCTGGAATATTTTAATGTAACCAGCGGCAACCGGACGGTCCCCACCGCCACGGTCCAGCTCCGGAAGGGTGATAAGGTCTTCCAGGACGCCTCCTGCGGTGATGGTCCGGTGGACGCGGCCTGCCGGGCGGTCGATCGTATTACCGGCATTACGGGTGAGTTGCTCAAGTATGAACTCCGCGGGGTGACCGGTGGAAAAGACGCCCTGGGCGAAGTAGTAGTCCAGTTCCGGTCCGGCCGGAGAACCGTCCATGGTCGGGCATCCAGTACCGATATTATTGAAGCCAGTGTGAAGGCCTATCTCGCTGCCGTGAATAAAATAGCGGCGCGCAAAGATAAACCCCGGAAGAAATAAGTGGGCCAACCCCGAGACAGTTCCACTACTCTAACCGGATTGTTCGGATGGCCGGTCCTCCACTCAATCTCCCCGCTGATCCATAACGCGGCGTTTACTTCCGCCGGCCTGAACTGGATCTATCGGGCTTTCGGCGTCGAGCCGGAAAACCTGGAGTCCGCTTTTATGGATTTCCGGATGCGAAGAGGGAAGGGCCTGAATATTACCATCCCTCACAAGCAGGCGGTTATGGACCTTCTGGATGAACTGAGTGAGGAAGCCCGGTTGATCGGCGCGGTCAACACCGTTTTATTTCAAGAAAGACGGGCGCTGGGATATAATACCGATGGGGCCGGATTTATCCGGGCCTTGAAGGAAGAGAAGCGATTCTCACCAAAGGGAAAGCATGTCTGCCTGATCGGCGCCGGTGGAGCCGGCCGGGCGGTGGCGGTTACGGCGACACGGGAAGGAGCCGATCGCGTTTCTATCTCTGACCTGGCTCCGGACCGGGCCCGGGAGTTGAGTGAATGGGTCAACCGAAAGTTCGGGCCGGGCCGGGCCGGGGTATTCCAAGTCGGAAGCCCGGAAGGGGACGAGATAATCGCCGGGGCCGACCTGGTAGTCGATGCCACTCCCCTGGGACTAAATCCCGACGATCCGCTCAGTTTCGATCCTTCCCTGCTCTCGGCTTCCGCTCTGGTAATGGACCTGGTCTATAATCCCCCGGAGACGCCCCTTCTCAAAGCGGTCCGGGCGCGCGGGGTGGGTGGGATTAATGGCCTTGGAATGCTGGTTCACCAGGCGGCCGCCGCCTGGGAGATCTGGACCGGACGGGAACCGCCGCTTCAGGTGATGAAGGAGGCTGCCCAACAAGCCTTGTATGGGAAGAATTAGATTACGCTATGAATTGGCTTATTTCCATCATAGCCTTTTTATTAGGACTCTCGATCGGGAGTTTCTGCAATGTCTGCATCTACCGCCTCCCGCTTCGGAAGTCCATCATCCTGCCCCGTTCCTACTGTCCCCTGTGTGAGAAGCAGATTGCCTGGTATGATAATATCCCGCTCTTCAGTTTCCTGATTCTGAAAGGGAGGTGCCGTCATTGCCGTGGGCCCATCTCCATCCAATATCCACTGGTTGAGTTATTGGTCGGTCTCCTCTTTGTTGTCGCCTATCTCTCTGTCGGCTCCCGGGGGTTGAGTTCGATCCTGATTCCTTTCTTCTGGTACTTCTGTGCATCCCTGGTCGTCTTGAGCGTGATTGACTGGAAGCATTTCATCATCCCCGATGTCGTTATCTACCCATTGATTCTCCTGGGATTTATTCTCGCCGCTGTCTTGCCCCGGCATCTGGATGCGACCGGGATCATCCCGGCGCTCCTTCGTGCCTTGCTGGGCGCGTCGGTTGGAGGATTGAGCCTCTGGCTGATAGGGGTTCTGGGAAGAGCGGTCTTCAAGAAGGAGGCGATGGGGCTGGGTGATGTCAAGCTGATGGCGGCGGTGGGCGCCTGGCAGGGATGGCAGATGGTCTTACTGGCCATCTTTCTCGGGGCGCTCGTTGCCTCGGTGGTCGGGGTGACGTTTATCATTCTAAAGAAGGCTCAATGGGGTTCCAGAATTCCTTTCGGACCTTTCCTGGCGGCAGGGTCTCTGATCACTCTTTTCTTTGGTTGGGAGATTTTGTTCTGGTATCTGGGGCTTTATTAAAATTCAATGAAGCGGCTGACAAAACAGGAAAAAGAAAGATTGATCGAGTTGATCCGGGAAGGAAAGCCTATTCCTTCAGCCTGGAAAGCCAGGCTATTTGATCCAGTCGATCAGGAATTTATTGAGGCGACAAAAGTCTATCAACTGGTTTATAAGGGAAAAACCAGTAAAGAGGAAGTTATCGCGAGGACGCCCACCGCGCCCTTCCAGGAGGTCCGGGACTTCAACAGCGATAATTCTTTCCCCGATGGCTGGCGCAATATGCTGATCTACGGCGATAATCTTCTGGCGTTAAAGACGCTTTACGACGATCAGAGGGGAGAAAATCGTTATAAGACCAGGAACAAAATCAAGCT
>JAVCDH010000036.1 GCA_030765805.1 Candidatus Euphemobacter frigidus | reverse complement strand
CCTTGACCGCTCATGAATGCGATCGGCCCTGAGCGCGAGCCGCTTCACCAGCCACCGGTATGATATCGTGCTCGACTTATACTTACTGTAATCCCGGTTCAGTTCATCGGCGGTAAGAAGGATCGCCTTCTGGGTTTAAGTCTCCTTGATTTTTTATACCGCAACCGGAGTCAAAGTAAAGACTTTTGCCAGGCGTGAGGCAGCTTTGATATCTCCTCGTTGAAGCGCCTCGCGTACATCGTCGAGCTTATAGGCGTCTTGTAGCGAAAGGTATGGGGACCAACTTGTTTCAGACTCTATTAACTCGACATCTACCTCCGCCACGTATCCTCTCTCATGCACGAGCTTGTTGTAATGCCTCGTCGTCATTTCTTCCTCCTCGTGAAATCATCTGACCATTTGCTTGAATCAGGACGATATGCTGTGACTAAAACGGCGGGACCTGTCTCGCCTTTTGGTATTCCCCAAACAGCGTGAACTGGTTGACCGTCCCGATCTGACTGCAAAACCAACACACAGGAACCTTTCGGATAGTCTGGGTAGTCCTCAACCTGTTTCCCCCTGGCGATCCCCTCAACCAAATCCCGAACGAAAATGCCATCGGCCGTAAGTTCGTCATAACCATGGTCCGAAATGCGGACTTGGCCTTCTCCAATGAGGCCAATAATCTTTTCCAGTATTTTACTCACGCCAAGATTTTACCATAGGATACCACAGATAGCAACCGGGCTATTAGACATAACAGCAATTTCTTCTCGGGGCAACGCGCGATTTTTTACCCCACGATGATCGAAGGTCATTCTGCGGAGTGCGGCCCGTGAGGGGTACACTCCGAACGGATCAGGCGAGCGGCGGCGATAACCCGGGCCGGGACATCGCCCACCTCCTCGTTACTAAGAGTGACGTTACGGATAGTACCGTCCACGCCGATTCCCAGGATAGTTATGGTGAATACCGCGGGGGCGGCGCCTTCCTGGAAGAACGGGAGCCGCTCTACCTGGCCGGGTATCGCTCCAGAGACGGCGTCCCGGTAGATCCCGAGCTGGAGGTCATACTTCTTCTTCAAATCGGAGCGGGGGCGACCGGAGAATTTATAGTCCACGATATGCCAGGCCCCATCTTTAAGGTAGAGGAGGTCGATGGCACCGTCGACAATGACGGTCGCGCCCCCGTGTGTGAAGCGGGCGGCAAAGGGGAGTTCCCGGATGATCTCTTCCGGTCTGACCCCCGCAAGCATCCCGGCGACCGCAGAGGCCCCCGCTCCAAGCTGACGCCGGAGGGATGAGATTGCACTCTCGTCCCCGCCGTAACTCGAGACCGCGTTCTCTATCTGCGGTGCGAGGGGCTTTTGGTAATCGAGATTCTCCAGGACCGAATGCCCGAAGAGGCCGGCGCTGACCTGACGGCTGAAGGCGTTCTCCGGGTCATCCCCGCCCTTCATCACCTGGTCCTCCCCCTCTCCCCCGGTGGAATCGGGAGATCCCTTACTCATAAAATAGGCGGGGGGGAGGTTGACCAGACCAGTCCGCGCGTAATCACGCCGGGCCTTCCGGGACTCGTCGTCCGACTCCCCGGGACGTCGCTCGGGGACACCACTCAGGACCGTCGCGGCCAGCCGGTACGTTTCAGGCAGCGATACGGTCTCCGCCCGGGCGGGAACCGCGGAGAGCTGCCCGGCCGAGGGAAGAACAATCCTCTTTCCTGCCCGATCCGCGGAAGAGGACGCTTTCAACAACTCCCGGTAAGGGACGATCCGGACCAGTTCCGGCGGTTTACCCGTCAGAAGAAGATATTTATTTATCCACTCCCGCCAGGCTCCTTTGCGGCCGGCATTCTCACCCGAAAGAACCACCAGATCCCGGGCCCGGGTGGCGGCCACATAGAAGAGACGCCGTGACTCTTCGTCTTCCTCGGCCCTCACCGCCTCCCGGGCCTCTTCCAGGCCGGCACTTCCCAGATCCAGTTGTTCTCCTTCATCACCGATAACCCGGGTCTTGCCGGTCACAATATGCTCCCCACCCCCGGATCTTCTGATCCTGATCCAGTCTCCACCGGGACGGGGGGGGCGTCTCAGATCCGGGATAAAGACAACCGGGCTCGACAGGCCCTTGGCGGCATGGACCGTGCTGATGGTGACCGCGTCATTGGAAGGATCAAGGACCGCGGCGTCGGGGTCTTTGGTTTCATCTTTTATCTCATCGACCAGAAGACGCGCCAACCCCGCCAGATCAAGGTGTTCCCGCCGTTCCCGGTCCTGGAGGTTGGCCAGTAACGCCCGGAGATTGGCCAGCTTCTGGAGGCCGTTGAACGATCCGGCCAGGATCGCGTCATAGCCGGTCAGATCGATCGCCCGTCGGATCAGGTCAACCCCGTTCAATCGCCCGGCCAACCTCCGCAGCAAATTCAGTATCCGGACTGCCCGGCGATAAACCTCTATCTCCTCGGCCAGTCCGGCCCGATGAAGAGACTCCTCATAGCCCCGCTGCCGCGGCGCACCGGAATAGAGCGCCCGGCGAATCCGATATCCCCGGGGAACTCCGTTTTTTCCGGTCAAAAGTATCCCGATGGCTTCATCACTGAGCGAGAAGAAGGGAGACCGGGCGACCGCCAGAAGAGCCAGATCGTCCCGGGGAAAGGCCAGCATATTCAGGAGATTGGAGATATCCCGGACCTCCTGCCGGAAGTAGAACCCCCTCCCCTTCCCGCCGGTGGTATAGGGGATCCCCCGCTCCCGAAGAGCCGCTTCGTAAAGTTCCTGGCGGCCGGTAGCCCGGAGCAGGATGGTAATATCCCGGTGCCGGTAATGGACGCGATCATTATCCCACCACTTATCGGAATCAAAGAGGAAACGCGGTCGAAACCCGGACTCGCTATCCGGACGGCAGAGAAGGCTGATCCTCAAGGCCACCACCCGGGCCTCCCGGGATAACCTCTCATCGGAGACCGCCGACCATTCCGACCACCGGTCGGCGGGAATCCCCCCAACTTTTTTCCCCGACTCCACTATCGTCTTCAAATCCCTGTCGGTCAGTTCCACCATCGCTTTCTCTTCCGGGGTGCTCTTTGGCACAGTAACCTGATCGAATGACGATTCCCACTCCGGAAGGATTAACTCCACCGCCGGACCGGAGTCCGCCGGAGCCCGGTCACAGGGCAATAAGTGGGCATCCTCATCGTAACTTTGGGGATCGAAGACCACCGCCCGGAAGAGATCGTTGACCCAGTCCAGAATACTCTTCTGACTCCGGTAACTGACCCGGAGCGGGACCGGGGCAAGTTTTAATCGCTGGGATAGTTCAGCCATCCCATCGGGATCAGCCCCTCGCCAGGTATGAATAGTCTGCTTGATATCACCGCAGAGAACCAGGGACGCGCCGGTCGCCGCCCGGATCGTCTCAATCAGCTCATTCTGGGCGCGGGAGTTATCCTGGGCTTCATCGACGATAATAACCGAGAAGTCCGGAAGTATCGTGGGGGTCTGCCGGACCAGGTCCCGGGATTTCAGGAGCAGGTCGGTAAAATCAAGTACCCCCTGCTCTTTCTTGGCCTCTTCGTAAACTCTTTTACAACGGCTGACATACCCGAGAAAATGGAAGAGCAACTCCCGGGCCCGGACCTGATCCGGATACGACTTCAGAACTTCCAGTCGGGATTTTATTATATCCTTTACCTCTTTCATCCCTTCCTTGCCCCACCCGCCCTTCGTCAAGTCCAGTAATCGGGAAGCGGAGGCTGATACCGCACGCCCGGCACTTCCCCGGTCAAGAGATGACAACTCATCCCGAAGCTCCGCGATAAAGGCTAAAGCCGGTTTATATGGTTTCTTATCCGCGCAACTTTCGTCGAAGTAACCCTCTAAAGTGAGGAGATCACCATAAGCAGGAACCGCCGGCACCGGCAAAAGTTCCTCCGGAGCCAGAACCGATATATCCACACCCAGGCTATCACACTGGTGGATAAACGCGCCGGCCGCCGTAACAAGATCTCCGGGCCGGCGTCCCAGGCAGAGAGATTCCATCGCCTCCCTCTCCTCCGGAGATGATTCAGAGAGAGATCTTCGCAGTTCCGCCGCCATCGTCTCCTTCCGCAGACTTTCGGCCTCATCCTCCTCCAGGACCCGGAAGGAAGGGGCAATCCCCAGGGAGAGAGCGTTCTGGGCGATCAGCCTCTGACCGAAGGCGTGAATGGTAGAGATAACCGCGCCGGAGATCCGCCGGAGGAGCTGCCAGTAGAAATCGGCCCGGTCCGGGTCCGCCTCCAGCTGCTTCTCGATCTCGGTGGTGATCCTGGTCCGCATCTCGGAAGCGGCGTTCCGGGCAAAGGTCAGCATCAGGATCTCTTCGCAGGGAACCCGGTCGGAGCCGTCGAAGACCCCACCCGCCGCGATTGGGCCGAGCGGTTCCTCCGGATACGGATGTCCCAGGATCAAGGCAGTATAAAGACCGGTCACCCGATGGGTCTTGCCGGTCCCCGCCGAAGCGATGAACCTTATCGAAGAGACATGGTCTTTGGTTGTTTTATTATTTTCTGTCATCATCCTTCATCTTCTTCTTTTTCAACCGCTAAGACACCCGGCAAATATCGGCAGAAGGTCTTAAAGCTGCAATATGAACTGCACTTCGCCGGATCGACCAGGAACTCTCCGGCTTCCACCCGGTCGAGAGCCTTAAAGATCGCCTCCCGCATCGGATCGGTCAGATCGGCTTCCGGATCAACGCATAATCCTTTCCACTGTTCGGCCGTCAACGGTTCCTTGTCCAGCCCGATCCAGTGGTTTACAGCGTCGCGCTCCAGTTTCTTCTTCGGCGAAGCGTAAGAAAGGTACTGCATGATCACCGGAATTTCATCCCCGAAGTAACGCCGGGCGGCCAGGCCGTAGATGGGGAGCTGGCAGTCCAGGCCGGCGGTTATCTCCGTCGCCAATCCGGTAGATGTCAGCCCGGCTTTGGAGGACCCTTTATAATCGATAACCGATACTGCCGCCAAGCGGTTATCGGCGAAGATCAGGTCCACCCGGTCGATCTTTCCCCGAACGGCGATCTCGCGGTCGGGATCACCGGGATCAACGAGATAAACCGGAGGCTCTGAAGTCTCATCTTCCATTCCAAAGACATACTCCACCAACGCGGTGGCGCGGATCAGTTTCTCATCCCCACCCTTCCCCTGGCCGGAGAAGATATCCGACTTTTTATATCTCGGAGGAGAAAAGTTTAAGGCGACAATCCTCCGGACCGCGTGAATGATCCGCCGCCGCTCGACACCAAGCTGCTCTTTCACTCCCAGCATCCAGTTCTCCGCCTCGGCCCGGTCCAGGACCGCCCCGGCTATCTCAGTAAAATAAGCAAGATAGCGCTCCCTCTCCTTGTCACTCCCGCCTTCAATGCAGACCAGGGGAATTGCCTTGCGGGGGGAATCCGGAGGCAAGGATGACCTGACCAATACCCAGCCCTTCCCGTCCCGCACCGCCCAGGCCGGGCGTCGGAGTGAACGGTACTCTTCCCCGATCGCTCTTATCGTGGGGAGCAGGTCGGCTGGACTCTCCCCCCGGAGGAGCAGGAATCCGAGTTCCAGGATTTTGTGGATCGCGGTGCCGCGGTCCCGGGCGCTCGGTTCCAGTTCATTGGTCTCAACTTCCCGGAAGTGCAAAATCCTCTCCAGAGAGAACGCATACGGGCAGCCGACCAGTTTCTCCAACTCGGTGGTGGTAAACTCCCGCCGGGGAGCCTTCTCCGGATCACTGTCATCGAATCCGCCGCCCAGAGCTCCGCTGTACCGGAGTTCACCGGGAAGATAGCGGATGACCGCGCCGGAATCCTCGCCGGCGCCCTGCCGTTCAAAGAACGAGGTTCGGAGCGACTCTACTTTGAGTCCATGGGCAACATTCCGGGCGGCCGGCTCCGGTTCCCCTTCTCTGAGTCCCTCCACCACGGAGAGATCCCGGGCGATCGCCCTTCTTCGTTCAGCGGCGGTAACGCTCAAGGGGAGAGGGACCGTTCCGGCAAATGATTCACCCGGCAACGGCGTCCGCTCACCGGGATGGAGATTGGGACTTCGCTGCTGGCGCCAGTGCTCGCTTATATATCCGACATCGGACGTGAGCCGGTAAGTGTCATAAGGGTCGGGTGGGAGTTCGGGAAGGTCTCGGCCGAATGAGGGCCAGCCGGCCAGACGCCAGAGAGTACTGTAGAAGACCGAGAGAGAGATCTCCCGGCCGCTCTCATCCCGGGTCGCGGCGGAGATAACGATCCTCTCGGTAGAGGCGGCCAGTGTGGTGAGGAAGAGCAGGTTCTCCTGGCTCGAGCGGACCGTGGAAGTGGCTAGAGCGGAAGCCGGCAGACGCGCCCCCATCCGCTCCTGGATCTTATCCAGCTCACGATCCGAAAAGATCGGGCTCTCCAGAGGAAGGCGGGGAAAAGAGCCGGAGGTAAGGTCGGCGATTATCACCACCTTAAAGCGAAGACCGCCGATATCATGGGGACTGAGGATCCAGACCCCCGATTCATCGGGAGGCAGAGGGAAGACATTGAGTCCTTCCAACGCCCGAACCACGATGTTATATATCCGCCGCCAGCTGAACTCCCGACCGCGAGGCAGTTGATCGTGGAGGAGTTCCAGGGCGCGCCGGGCCGCCGCGTAAGCGCGGGCATTGAATAGATAACCCCTTCGCTCGTCTCCGGAGCCGGAGCTGTCATCGGCCAATCGGCGCAGGCGTGACGGCAGGCGGAACTCTTTATCCAGCCGCCGTAAGAGATCCGCGACCCCCTCCCGGAAACTCCCCGGAGCAGCCACACCCTTCACCCGCCGTAAAGCTTCTTCAGCCAGAGCAACGGAGGAAGCCGCCTCTCTCCTGCTATAACGGCGGCGGCGCTCATAGTAAGCCAGGAGCCTGGATTTCATATCCTCACCCGATCTGATCTCCGGCTCAACCCCGGATCGGCGTATATCATCCGCCAGTTTCCCGGCGGCACCGGGATCGCCAATAATATTCTCCCAGTCCGGCCAGGGGCTCTCCAGAAGAGAACAGAAGGCATCCCGGGAACCTTTCACCGAGATTTCAATGAAGCGGAGCAACACCTTAACGATCGGCGCGGAGAGGACCGGGAGCCCTCGCCGGAAATAAAAAGGGATTTCGAAGCGGGGAAAGACGCTCCGGATCGGGTCCGCGTACCGCCCGATATCCCGGGCCACGATACAGATGTCTTCCGGGCGGACCGGATTCTCCCGCTGCCGGGTCTCCCAGACAATCCGCCGGGCCAGGTCTTCCACCTCTCCATACCTCCCGACCGAGTTGGAGAAAGAGACATGGAGTCGGGCGTTGCCGACCAGCCCGGGGTCAAGCATCGCGTACCCTTCGCGAAGACGATCAAGAGCCTCTCGAGTCGTCTGCTCGAATTGCTCGTCCCGTTCCGATTCGCCCCTGTCTTCCTCCCCGAAGATCAACCGACCGGCCCCGGCCATCAACCCCCTCCCCCACCAGTCCTGCTCGTGCTCCTCCAGAATATGACTGATCGTTACCGGGACCGGATCCGGAGCTTCTTCAAGCGCCCGGACCACTTGTTCCACAAATGGTCCCACCCACCGGACCCCGGCCAGCATAATTGACCCCACCGGTCTCAAGAATGCCGGCCACTCCTCCCGCGGTCCGCGGAGGAGTCGCAATGTCGCTTCATTGACCCGGGCCAGATCGGCCATCCCAAACTCCTCACAGACCTCGCGGTAGATCCGGTAAAGCGTGGCCAGTTCACGGTTCTTGGGAGAGCTACATTCATCCTCCAGGATATCAAGGAAGGCATCCGCCCGGTCGGCCAGGGGCGAGACATACTCGATCATCTGCTCCAGAATCTCCTCCACCCCCCGGCAGGAGAGGGCGCTGAGAACCTGGAGCGAAACCGGCGGTGAAGCGACAAACCGCTCCGCCGCCTCCACCACCGCGATCCCACCTTTTAAATCATCGATCCGTTCAAGCGGCCGGCCGGAGGAACCCCGAAGCAGCCCGGTCAGACGAGCCGCGTCCTCACAGCCACCGAGGAAAGCCGCGAGAGAGATGTGGCGACGTCCATCAAAGAAAGGGCGTCTTAAAAGCTCCCGGCGCTGCTTCTGCCGCAACGCCCGGGAAGTAGGATAGATGATCAGGTCCGGCTCCATAGCTGCCTCGTTTTTACCTCAACTATTTTTACCGGACCAGGGGATTTTTAACAAGACTATACTGTGATTCAGCCAATTATCGATGATAGCGTCCGTTGTTATTATTTCTCTGCGCCTAACCTGTCTCGAATCAGGGCTACGAACTCCGTTGCTCTTTTAAACAAATTGCGCGCTTCGGTCTCGGTTATCAGTCCGGCGACATCATAGATGGCCCGATTCCGCTTGTTTCGCATTCGGTCGAAATACGTAATCAAATCCTCATAGTCTTTGCCCATCGCTATAGCCATGAAGGCAAAAGTGTTCTTGTGTCCCTGGGCACTTGCCGGGCGATATCCTTGCGAGAACATATAGGCCCGCGAGGCCTGGAGCACAGCGTTATACGTCACGGCAAATCCCCAATCCCAATCTTCCGCCATGATTTTTCTCGCGGTCTTTAAATCGCGCTCGGACCGCGCCAACGCCCGGATGACTTCGGTCCGCGACACCTTCTCTTTGCGAATGCGGGCCGCCTTCAACAAATCCTCATATATTCTCATGGTTCCCCACAATGAAGATCATTTCACCTCCTAACACGCGGTCCAGAAAGCCGCCCTTCTCTTCGCGCCGACGATCAAACTCCCGTCGATCAAATAATGTATAATTTATCGGCCGGACCAAATACTCTTCCGCCCGGGCGACGGCCCGGTGAAGGTCCAGTTCATCGACCTTGCCCACGATCAGCATATCCACGTCGCTGGTCGCTCCCGCTGTGCCGTTGGCCTGACTGCCATAGACTACGGCGATTTCGATCAGGTTTGCCAGAGGGGCGAGTGCTTTGCGCAATACATCGGCCAGGCCCGCTGTTTTTATCATCAGGCCCCGCAACTCGTTAAAGATAGGGCAATCCTGATTCACTTGATAATGCACCTGGCGGCCACGCCTGACTCTGATCACTATTCCAGCCTCGCTCAGACGCTTCAGTTCGCGTTGGACGGCCCCCTGCCCTACACCAGTTATCCTGGCTAACTGACGGAGATAAAACGATTCGTCGGGGCGGGAAAAGAACAGTGCTAACACTATACGGCGGACTTTGCCAAATAAAGCCGAAGAAAGGTTCTCATATTCTATTGTACCCATAATGGGATCATTTGTACCCTATTTGGGTTCGCATGTCAAGGCAGATTCGCATAAATTCATATTCCTCCTTCATTCCAATAATTTATCACTTCTCAAGGACCATCCCGGGCAGTTTGCCGGTATGCTCTCCATGATCGACCACGATCTCGCCGTTGACCAGGACATATTCAATCCCTTCCGGATAGCGCTTCGGTTCCTGGTAGGTGGCCCGGTCCCGGATCCTGTCCGGATTGAATATTACCAGATCGGCGGCGGCGGCTTCCCGGATGATCCCCCGATGCGGGAGTCCCAGCTTGCGGGCGGGGAGGCCGGTCATCTTATGGACCGCCTCTTCAAGTGAGAGGGGACCCCGGCGGACCAGGATACCCAGAACCCGGGGGAAGGTCCCGAAGGTCCGGGGATGGGGCTTCCCCCGGGAGAGCGGACCATAATCGGCCCGAGCGGAGGCGTCCGATCCTATCAGACAGTATGGTTTTCTTAAAATCCGGTCGAGGTTTTGCGGGCTCATCCCGAAGAAGAGGGCCTCAACCTTAAGTCTTTCCTCCCGGAGGATGTCAATGAAGCAGTCGACCGGGTCCAACCCCCGCTCCACCGCGATCTTTTCCAGATTCTTCCCTTCCAGGGACCGGTTCTTCGCTGTTGAGACCCGGGAGATCACCACCGACTCCCAGTCGTCTTTGATGATCTCTTGCCTGATCCGCCGGCGAACGGACGGGTCGGAGATGCGCCGCAACTCCTCTTCCTCCCCCCCCTCCCAGGTCCAGTCCGGGAGGAGGATGTCCAGATCCGTGGCCGAGGCAATATAAGGGTAGCGGTCACAGTGCACGTTCAGGCCGCGTTCCCGGGCGGCTTCGATTTTCTGGAAACAACCATCGATCCGGGACCAGTTCCTCGATCCCTGGGCCTTCAGGTGAGAGATCTGGAGGGAGACTCCCGACTCCTCCGAGAGCCTGATCGCCTCTTCCACCGCCTCCTCCACCCGTCCACTCTCGTTCCTGAGGTGAGTGGCGTAGATCCCTCCCGATGCGGCGACCCGGGAGAGCAGCTTAACCAGTTCGGAGAAACCGGTGAAGACCCCCGGGGGATAGACCAGACCGGTTGAGATCCCCCGGCTTCCTTCCTCGATCTCTTGCTCGAGCAAGGCCAGCATCCGGCTCATCTCCGAACGCGTGGGGGGACGTCTATCGTACCCCATCACCGAAGCCCGGATGTTTCCCTGACCGGTCAGCGGCACGAGGTTAACCGCCGTCCCCTGCTCCTCAACCCGCTTGCGGTACTCCCCGAGTGTTCTCCAATCGATATTCAGCTCTTTATTCTGCCCGCGGGCGCGGGCCAGTTTCTCCCCGCAAAGCGGCGCGGCAGAGGAACCGCAGTTCCCGATCACCTCGGTCGTAACCCCCTGCCTCACCTTGCTCTCCGCCCGGGGATTGATCAGGATGGCAAAGTCGGAGTGGGAGTGGATATCGATAAAACCCGGACAGAGAACCGATCCCGGGGAGTCGATAACGCGTGACGCTTCCGTCCGTCTGAGATCACCGACCGCTACGATCCGGCCGTCGCGCACCCCAACATCCGCCGCGAAGGCGGGCTTGCCGGTGCCGTCGATTACCCGGCATCCGCGGATCAGAAGATCATAATTCTCAAAGGGGCTCAAGTCAGCTCTTGGTTCTTCTTTGACAACATATTTCCCGTGTTCTGTTCGAGAATGAAAAGAAGACGAGAAGAGCACAGGATGGATAGTTTAATCCAATCTCTGTACATCGCCCAGATTGTCTTCCAGGATGGCTTCGAACTCATCCAGAGGTTCGCGCTTCTTGTTGACGATCCGATAAGTCTTGATCCGGACGTGGTGGCCCTTGACGCTCACCCGGTATCCTTCCCGCCAGTCTCCCCGCTCCGCCCCGTGGTGGATGATGAGGCGGGTAATGTCGGGATAATCTTTGCCCGAGAGCTTGACGTCTTCCAGCATCAGGACGGTGGGAGTCACGGCATTATAGGTGTCATCCGAGATCAGAGCTTCCACCTGGGCCGGTCCCAGATCTTGGCAGTCAAAGTTCCTTAAGGGGGCCTCTTCCGGATCGAGAAAAGAGAAGAAGGGGCAGACCATGAATTTCTTCTTTCCCGCCCAGTCCCAGAACCGGATCGGCCAGTACTTGCCGAACTCGTACACCTGCCGCTCCTCGTTCTCGTCAGTCAGGGTATACATGAAGTCGACGATCCGCTTGATCTCGGCGGTTGATCCATAGATGACAAAGTCGATGTCATGGGGATTGTTATAGGTTCCGAGCGAGAGAGAGCCGGAGATGCCGAGTTGAGAGATGTGGATCCCCAGCAGTTCGGCGGTATGTTCGGCGATGATCTTGATATTCCGGGCGGCGGGGTCCTCATCGGCTTTCTCCATGATGCACCGGAGGGAGTTTCGGTGGGGGAAGCACCCGACCAGGGATGTCAGGGGAACCCGGGCCTTATACACCGCGTAGATCGGTCTCTTGATCTCTTTCTGGGAGGGGTCTATCTCGTGGTATCTCGCCAGCTGGGAAGGATAGAGCATATCCAGCGGCTTGGTCTCCATGACGTCTTTGGTAATGTTCTCATAGGGCCGGCCAAAAAACACTTTGATACAGTGTTCCGGCACCTGCCGGGCCGGGTCCAGCGGAACATAAAAATAATGGGAGTTGACGATTCTCTCTTCCCGGGGCTTCTCGATCTGATGGTAGTATCCCTCGGAAAAGACAAATGTTCCGTCATCCTTTAAAAAATACGTGGCATCCCGGAGATCCACGTCTTCGTCTATCGGCTTGATGAAGCGGGAAAAATTCGGATCTTTTTCCATCGCCAAAATATAAGGGTTCAAATTAGTCTCCTTCCTGATTGATATTTATTAAATTTGCCCCGCCTGAGCGGGGCAAATTTGGGGATTAGGGATTGGGGAATAGAGATTGGATCACCTAATTCCTACATTATGGACTTAGCCCCGCCGTTGGCCGGGCCCCGATTAAAGCTTCGGGGCGGGGCAACTTTCATAGGGGCTTTCCGTCTAAAACCGGACTTCCAGCACCTCTATGAGGTGTGAGGGCACGGGAGAGCGGGCGCGGGGAGGAGAATCAGCTCTTCTTCTTCCGTCTTCCGCGCTTCTTCGGCCTTCCCCGTTTCTTCCGAACCGGCGTAATGCCGAGCCGCTCCCGCGCGGCGGTGAGCTTCAGTCTGCGGACCGATACGAAGGCGGCCAGGTTGGATCCCCGCGGCTGCGAACGTCCCTGCTCCCAGGACCGGACGGCGGCCACGCTCACGCCGAGCAGACGCGCGAAGTCGGACTGGTTAAGTTTCAGCCGCTTGCGCTGGGTCTTGACCAGGCGGGGACTGACGCGTGATTTCTTAACCTCCTCTTCCGAAGGGGGTTCCGGAAGAGTACGGTTTTCGCCCAGCAACTTATTCTGCCGGGCGACCGTCTTCTCCAGGCTGTCGAGCGCCTTCTGCTGCCGGGAGACTGTTCGGGAGAGCGAGATCAATTTAGCGCTCAGAGGAACGACATTCTTTTTAATCTCTTTCCGTGCCAGCCGGGTGATCTCTTCTTTTAACAACTTTGCTATATCAGCCATTGATGACCTCCTTAATCTGATTTATTCATAAGCTTTATTATTTTCATAAGATAGGGGCTGAGAAAAATAATAGCACAATCTATGATAATAACACGTGCCCTGTCAAGGAGGAATTTACGGCTTAAGGTAATGAACCACGAATCCGCCGGGGCCATTTTCCAACCGCTTTGGGATCCATTTCAAGGCGGTTCCCCAGCGCCGGAAACGCGAAAGCGGGGGGAGATGATCGGAGGCAATGACGGCGGATTGGGAAGAGTGAAAATTATTGATCTCTTCCCGGCTGCAGGAGTGAAGGATGACAAAGGATCCTCCGGAGACCAGAACCCTCCGGCTCTCCCGAAGCACTTCTTCCTTCTGCTCGAAGTGGGGAAAGGAGCGAAAGCAGAAGATGTACCGGATGCTCTCGTCGGAGAACGGCAACCGCCGGGCATCGGCCTGGAGACGGCGAACCGCGGGATGAGTAAAATGCCGCGCCCCCTCTTCCAACATCCCGCGCGAAAGATCCAGGATCAGGCAGTAGAGGGGATATACCCCGACCAGAGATTCGGCCAATCGCCCCGTTCCTCCCCCCAGGTCCAGGATCCGGCCGCCCCGCGAAAGCTCGGAGGCCGGCAGGACTTTGTGGAGAAGTTCCCACTCATGATCCGCCAGGGTATTTTCATCATGCCAACGGTGGGAGAGACGGTCGAAGAAGCGCTGTTTTTCGATCAATCCATCATTCATCTTATCCGGTGATCCGATGGGAATCTTCCTCCCCGATGGTCCCCGCGCTCACCCCGAAATCACGGTTACTGATCGTCTTCACTATCCAGGGGATGACCCCTACCTGGATGATCGCCCCGGGCAAGCCCCAGAGAAGGGCCGGGATCAGGAGCCAGGAAGCCGGAATCGGGATCACTTCCCGGGCGAGGAGGATAACAATCACCCGAACCGCCCTCTGGACCAGGAAGGCTCCGGCCAGGGAGAGATAGATATTCACCCGTCCCTTCTGATAGACCAGGAACAACCAGAGATTCATCCCCAATCCCTCCAGCACCATTAACAACGCGACCGGCGGATAGAGTGGCGGCATTCCGGTGAAGAGGGACGAGATCAGAGGGATAAAGAGAGCAAGGACTAGGCTGACCCGGAGATGAAGAGTGCAGCCGGCAATCAGAAGCGGCAGGAAGAGCGGCATCAGGAGTGCCCCCAATCCGAAAGGATGAAAGAGAAGCGGCAGGAAGAGGGCCAGCGCTCCCCAGACGCCTCCCCAGATCATGTCCCGGATATATAATTCGCCCGGACCTAAAATGTCACTGATACCTCTCCCCATAGCCACCGTCCGGGCAGCGGATAGCCTTCCACCATCTCATAGCCCTCATTGAAGATATTGTTGACCCTGAATGTCAATACCGCGAGGCTGTTCAGGGAATAACTCAACCTTAGATCGGTCACGCAGTAGTCCTCGTCCCGATCGCTGAATCGGAGATCATCAACCAGGCTGGTCGTGCTCTGTAAAGAGAGATCCCTCCAGATCAGGCGATTGATCCACTTGAGAACACTGGGAGCCAGCCCATCTATCCGGTGGTTCTGATCGAGGTAAGTATATGAGACCAGCATCTCAAACCAGTCACAGGGGATGAATATGGTCGCCAGTTCTATCCCCTTATTTACCAACCCGCCGGTATTGACCGCCTCGGGAGGACGATAAACAATCAGGTTCTCAGCGTCGATGTAGTATCCGGTCAGGTCCACCGAGAGAATTGAACCGAGGTTCTGGCGGATTCCCAGTTCAGAACTCCAGGCTTCCTCCGGCTCCAGGTCAAGGGAAGAGGGAGGAAATAAGTATAGATCCCGTATGGTGGGGGCCCGATACCCCCGGGAGACCTGGCCGTGGAGGACTGTGGAACCGGTCAACTGATACCGCGCCCCGAACCGGGGGAGCCACTCAGGGCCGGAGTGTTCGACCATCTCCAGCCGCACCCCGGCCTGGAGAGTCAACAACTCCCAGAAGATATGCTGGTCGTCAAGATAGATTCCGCCTTCGGCCCGGAAG
>JAVCDH010000050.1 GCA_030765805.1 Candidatus Euphemobacter frigidus | reverse complement strand
GGGGTTCCCCCGGCCTCACTTCTGCCTGCTCTGCACCAATTGTTTTCCCCTGTTTGTTGATACCGCCGTATAATCTTGGGTAACTACTCAGGTTTAGGGGTTCACGGTTCACGGGTTCACGGTTCACGGTTGCCTGGTTCCCGAAACTGCAGCTTTATACATGTTTTCAACCGTGAACCGTGAACCTTGAACCTGATAACCTGAGTAGTTACAATCTTGGCACATCTCACCAGCCTTCGCTAAAGCTACGGCGGGCGGGTCCGCAATAATCGCTCAACTTAGATTAAAATAATAATGATCTATCTATTGGCCTTTTTAATGAATATTACCACCGGCTTGCTGATTATAAGCAATCCGTTGCTGGCCCTGGAGCGTTTTCACGCCGACGCGCTCTTGCTGGGAGTCCTGGGGACGGGGCCGGCCATCATTTACGCGCTGGGATGTGCCGGCAGCGGATTCTGGACTGAGCGGTTTGGCTACCGGAAGATGATCATATTGGCGTGTTCTCTCCTGTTCCTGGCCTATAGCTCAATCTTTCTGGTCGACCGGTTCCGGCTTCTTCTCTTTCTGGCGTTGGTAGTGGGCCTGGGGGCTTCTTTCTTCTGGCCCGCGATGATCCGGTGGCTGGGGGAAGAGGATCGGGTCGATCTGCTCCGAATCCGGGTGGGAAATTACAATATTGCCCTGATCGGTGGAGTTATGGTGGGGCCGCTTCTCGGCGGGATGCTGATCTCCGTCGATTACCGGTACCCGTATCTTATATCCGCTTTACTGGTTCTCGTTATCCTAACCATCTTCATGATTAGCAAAAAGCCGAAGGCGTCCGGTAACGGAAGTACGGATTCCTTAACAGATCGTGAAGAAGTTGAGGAGAAGTACACTCCTGGTTTTATCTACATCGGCTGGGCGGCAAATTTTGCGGCCTGGTTCGCGATCGGCGGTTCCCAGGCGCTCTTCCCCCAGTTAGCCAAGACCCTGCCGTCGTCGATCAACAATCGGATGCTGGGAGTTCTCATCGCCCTGATACCCCTGGGCGAGATCATCGTTTTCCTGATCCTGCGGAGATCCGGTCGCTGGCATTACAATTACCCATTGCTTCTCATCTTTCAGTTAGCAGGAATAGCCGGACTGCTGATTCTTGCCCTGAATAAACACCTCGTCCTTTTTTTTCCGGCTTTTTTGGGGATCGGCTTCGCGGGAGGAATGACCTACTTCTCCAGTATCTTTTACAGCCTCCACCGGCAGAAGGCAAAGGGGAGGAAGAGCGGATTTCATGAGTCGTTCCTGGGCCTGGGAGTGGCCCTGGGTCCGATCACCGGGGGACTGGCCGCCCGACAATGGCATCTCCGGGCTCCGTACCTTCTCGCAATCGTGGTTTTTGTAGCCAGCATTATTGTCCAGCTGATAATTTTAAAGAAAGGGAAGTAACTTCTCAATGAGTTGGGGTAGATTACATTTACGACTATTCACTGGATTCCTGCTTTCGCAGGAATGACGGGCGCTTACATCCAAATGTCATTCCGGCGAAAGCCGGAATCCAGACATCTTACCCTGAGTTATTGAGAAGTTACAAAGGGAAGATGGGATGATAATAAAGAATGACGAAATTGTTGGATGTTGCTATTTCTGCCCCGACATGATAGGTTCACCTCAATGAAATATTTCGGACCTCGATAAACCTCGATAAATCGGGGCGGAGGCGGGGCGGAGAAAAAATTTTAATGAAGACAGCTTTTTTCTGTCAGGAATGCGGTTATAAATCCCTGAAGTGGATGGGGAAGTGTCCGAGTTGCGGGGCCTGGAATTCGCTTGTTGAGGAGACGGTTGAAGTAACGAAGCCGGGCCTCTCCCATCCCCGCTGGGAGAAGAACAAGCCCCGGCCGATCACCGAGATCAAGCCCCGGGCCGATATCCGCACCAGAACCGGAATCCGAGAGTTTGACCGGATTCTGGGGGGAGGGATTGTGGCCGGATCGCTGATCCTGGTCGGGGGCGAGCCCGGGATCGGCAAGTCAACACTCCTCCTCCAGGTCAGCAACGCCCTGAGCGTATCCGAAAAGACGGTCCTTTACGTTAGCGGTGAGGAGTCGGTCGAGCAGTCAAAGCTCCGGGCGGAGCGGCTGGGTGCCTCTTCCCCGGGGCTCTTCCTGGTCTCGGAGACCAATCTTGACTTAATCCTGGAGTATATCAGGGAAGTCCAGCCTGCTCTGGTAATCATCGACTCAATCCAGACGATCTTCAAACCGGAGATAACCTCCGCGCCGGGGAGTATCTCCCAGGTCCGAGAGTGTGCCGCGCGCCTGCTGGTCACGGCTAAATCGGAGGGATTCGCGATCTTCTTGATCGGCCATGTGACCAAGACCGGGGCGATCGCCGGTCCCCGGGTTCTGGAACATATGGTGGACACCGTTCTCTACTTTGAGGGAGACCGTCATCACGTTTACCGGATTCTCCGGGCGGTCAAGAACCGGTTTGGCTCCACTGACGAGATCGGGATATTCCAGATGTCGGAACGGGGATTAAAAGAGGTTAAGAATCCCTCCGAGATATTTCTCTCCCAGAGGGAGTCCGGCCTGACCGGTTCGGTGGTCGTGCCCTGCCTGGAAGGGAAGCGGCCGATCCTGGTAGAGATCCAGGCTCTGGTATCTTATTCCGGCCTGGCCATACCCCGCCGGCGGGCAACCGGTATCGATGTTAACAGAATCTTGATCCTGATGGCGGTCCTGGAACGGAGAGCCGGGATGCGGCTTCAAAATAAGGATGTCTTCATCAACGTGGTAGGCGGGGTAAAGGTCGCGGAGCCGGCCGCCGACCTGGGGATCGTAACGGCGGTGGCTTCCAATGTAAAGAATGTTCCGGTCGCTCCGGAGACGGTGGTCCTGGGGGAGGTGGGGTTAGGCGGTGAGATCCGGGCGGTTCGACAGATGGAGCAGCGATTAAAGGAAGCGGCCAAACTCGGGTTCAAGCGGGCGATTATTCCCGGTCACAACGCGGACGAGATCAAGGGGATCAAGGGGATGGATATTATTCCGGTCCGGAGGATCCGGGAAGCGCTCAGTATGGCATTGGAGCAAGGATGACGAAAGAATATAGCATGAAAGCGGGAGCGGTTATCGTTGCGGCAGGGGAGGGGAGTCGGATGGGGATGGGAGGGGAAAAATTGTTTACTCGGGTCGGGGGCGTTCCTCTTCTGGCTCTGACCCTGAAGGCCTACCAGGGACATCCGGGGATCGGCCCGATCGTCCTGGTCGCGAGCAAAGAGGTGCAAAAGCGGTTTGACCGGGAGCTCCGGAGACATTATGGTCTCTCAAAAGTTGTAGCGGTAGTGGCGGGCGGTCGCCGCCGTCAGGACTCGGTCTATAAAGGTCTGCTGGCGTTTCCCAGTCCTCCCCCGGCAGTTCTTATCCACGATGGAGACCGTCCTTTTGTTGACGATACGATTATCTCGGCCGTACTGGAGGGTGCCGCGGATGGAGGCGCGATCGCCGCGGTCCGGGCCAAAGATACGATCAAGCGGGTGACCGGGGAAGGAATGATTGTGGCAACGCTGGTCAGAAGTGAGCTCTGGTTGGCCCAGACCCCGCAGGGATTTCCCTATCGCTTCATCCTAAACGCTCACCAGAGCGCTCAGGCGGAAGGCTGGGAAGTTACCGACGATGCCTCCCTGGTTGAACGATTAGGAGTTCCGGTCCGGGTAGTGGAGGGGAGTTACGACAATATCAAGATAACGACTCCGGAAGATCTTGAACTGGCGAAGGTGATCTATAAGAGAAGAAGTGACTAAAATTTGGGAATCAAGAGAACAATAATTTGATGAGAGTCGGGATCGGATATGATATTCACAGGCTGGTGGAGGGAAGGAAGCTGATCCTGGGCGGTGTGGAGATCGAATTCCCCCGGGGACTGCTTGGGCATTCGGATGCCGATGTCCTGACCCACGCGATCTGCGATGCCCTTCTGGGTGGAGCGGGAGAGGGGGATATCGGGCGTCATTTTCCCGACCGCGATGAGCGATACCGGGGGGTATCGAGTTTAACGCTTCTCAAGAAAGTGGGGGACCTGATCCGGGCGGGAGGCTTTCAGATCGGAAATATCGATGCCACGGTAATCCTTCAGGAACCGAAATTGGCTTCCCGCGTTGCCCAAATGGAAGCGACCCTGGCCTCCGTGCTGATGCTTCCGGCGGGGAAGATTAATATTAAAGCAACCACAAATGAGGGACTGGGCGAGATCGGACGAGGCGAGGCGATCGCCGCGTGGGCAGTGGCGGTAGTGGGGAATGGGGAATGGTGAATGGGGAATGGGGAATGGTGTGATGAAGAAATTGCATGTTTATAATACCAGGAGCCGCCGGAAAGAGTTATTTGAACCGATGGAATCCGGCCGGGTGGGAATGTACGTCTGCGGTATCACGGCCTATGATTACTGTCACCTTGGCCACGCCCGTTGTTATGTTGCCTTTGACGTTATCTACCGTTATCTGAAGTATCTCGGGTACCAGGTTACCTATATCCAGAATATCACCGACCTCGACGACAAGTTGATCGCGAAAGCGCAAGAGGAAGGCGGTGAAGGCGATATCAAGTCCCGGGTGGCCGATATTGCCCGGAGATATACAGAGGCCTATTTCAAGGACACGGATCGGCTGAATATCATCCGGGCCGGGTCCTATCCTACCGCAACTGGAAATATTCCGGAGATGCAGGAGATTATCTCTGGGTTGATTGAGAAGGGTTACGCTTATCAGCGGGACGGTGATGTCTTCTTTGAGGTCTCTTCTTTTCCGGATTACGGAAGCCTCTCCGGGAAAAATCTAAAAGATCTCCGGGCCGGGGCCCGGGTGAAAATCGATGAAAAAAAGAAGAGCCCGCTTGATTTCGCGCTCTGGAAGAGCGCGGCCCCCGGAGAACCCTCCTGGCCCAGTCCCTGGGGGGAAGGGCGTCCGGGCTGGCATATCGAGTGCAGCGCCATGAGCATGAAACTTCTCGGGCCCTCCTTCGATATCCATGGAGGCGGTCAGGATTTGATCTTTCCTCACCATGAGAATGAGCGGGCTCAGTCGGAGGCTTACTCCGGCCGTCCTTTCGCCCGCTACTGGCTTCATAACGGTTTTGTAACTATCAATCAGGAGAAGATGTCGAAATCCCTCGGGAATGTCTTCAACCTGAGGGATATCTTTCAGCGGTATTCTCCCCGGGTGGTCCGGTTTTTCCTTCTCGGCCAGCACTATCGCAGTCCGGTAGATTACAGCGAGGATGCTTTAAAAGAAGCCAAGCGGGCGCTATTTCGGCTGGATAATTGTTACGGAATGGTACTGGAGGAGGTTGGTGATATATCTTCCATTACGCTGGATGAAGATTCGATGCGCGAGTTTGAATCGGCTATGAACGATGATTTCAACACGGCGGCGGCGCTCGCCGTTGCTTATAAATTGGCCGAAGAATGGTACCGAAACTATCGCAAGCCTGACTTATTGGAATCGCTCAAGTCCAAGATGGCAGCCCTGAAAAAGATCTGCGCCATTTTAGGAGTCGAGCTTATTAATCCCATTCATGACGTTTTAAAATCAGCTCAATCTATAAACCTTTCAGATTATCCCGGTCTGGCGGACCGGATAATCCGGGAGGGAAAACTGACCGAAGAGAATATCGGTACTCTGGTCCTCTGCCGGGAAGAGGCCCGAAAAAACAAGGATTGGGCTCGGGCCGACCGGATACGAGATTATCTAAAAGGAAGAGAGATCATGGTAATGGACCGGCCGGGAAGGGGCCCCGGCATAGTTTACTATCCGGAACAGTTAGATTGATAATGGACGATCACGGTAATTAATCAAGACAGCTGAACAATCAAAGGGAGAAACGATGAAAGGAGTATTTATTACTTTTGAAGGAGGGGAAGGGAGTGGCAAGAGTACCCAGGCGCGGCTTCTGGCCGGTTACCTGAAACAGGAAGGGTATGACGTGGTAGGAACCCGGGAACCGGGCGGGACGGGGATCGGAGACGCAATCCGGGCGATCTTGCTTGATCCCGAACTCTCGGAGATGGGAAATATCACCGAACTGTTGCTGCTGGCCGCCAGCCGGGCCCAGAATGTCTATGAACGGATCAAACCGGCACTTTCAAGGGGAGCGGTGGTTATCTGTGATCGGTTTATCGATAGTACCCTGGCCTACCAAGGCTACGGGCGAAATTTTGATCTCAAATTGCTTAAATCCCTTAACCGTCTGGCTACCGGAGGGGTAACGCCGGATCTGACAATCCTCCTCGATCTCCCGCCGGAGATCGGCTTGGAACGTTCCAAGGTCCTGGATAAAGCGGAAGCGAAGAAAGGGGAAGGGGACCGCTTTGAGCAGGAGGATATCGAGTTCCACCTGCGGTTGAGAGAGGGATTTTTAAAACTAGCCGAGGCCGAGCCGGAACGATTCAGAAAGATCACAATCCAGGAGGATGTGGAGACTACTCATAAACTGATAGTTGAGATAGTGAAGGAGTTTTTGAAAAGCCATGCTCTGGGATAAGATAAAGGGACAAAGAGGGGCCGTTAATTATCTCCGGCAGTCGATAAAGAAAGAGAGAGTGGTCAGTTCATATCTCTTCCACGGACCGGAAGGGGTGGGCAAGACACTGACCGCTTCTGTCTTCGCCCGGGCGCTCAACTGCCGGATCGCACCGGGGGATGGGTGCGGATCTTGCCCGGATTGCCGGGATATAGAGAGAGGTTCACATCCGGATGTTCTCTTCCAGGCTCCCAGCAGCAAGTCCCGCTTAATCGTAGTTCAGCAGATCCGGCAATTACAGAAGATGGTTTATCTCCAAGCCCGGCGTGACAATTGGAAGGTCTTTGTGATAAAGGAAGCGGACCGGATGAATATAAATGCCCAGAATGCGTTCTTGAAGACTCTGGAGGAACCGCCGGAAAAGACTATTTTAATCCTGGTTACTCACCAGCCGGAGTTGCTTCTTCCCACTATTCGCAGCCGCTGCCAGAGTGTATCGTTCTCTCCCTGGCCGTTTGAGATGATGAAACCGTTCTTAATGGAAAAGCTCGGCCGGGGGGAAGCTGAGTGTTATATGTTGCATTGCATCTCGGGAGGGAGCCCCGGTCGGGCTCTGAGGTTGTCACGTGAGAGAATTCTGGAGATACGCCGGCAGTTGATTGGACCGATTCTGGAGGGAAGATTCTTGTCGGCCGCAGAGGTGATCTCCCGGGTAAAATCCTGGCTGGACTATTTGACGGAGCGGAGCCGGTCCTTGAGCGATGAGTTAGCCAGAAACAGGGCCGATTGGGGAGATGCCCTGGATCCCGCTCAACGGAAGGAATGGGAGGAACGGGACGATGCTGAGGTCGCTGCCAAAGAGAGAGCGGAACTGGAGATGATTTTTGAATTGATCTTCAGCTGGATCCGTGATTTGTTTATCTACCACGAGGTCGGCCTGGAAGCGCATCTCATCAATCAAGATCTGGCCGAACGGATTAAAGCTGAGGAGAGTAACCGATCCGTCGCTCAGTTGCACCGGATGATGGAGTGGGTTGAGAAGAGCCGGCGGTTGGCAGTAAAAGCCTCGGCCCGCACAACCCGTCAATTAATTTTTGAGAATATGTTGATCCAGCTCGGTTACTGGCGCCCAAATTCGTAAAACTTATAAGGTAATTGAACCGCAGAGACGCAAAGAGCGCAAAGAAAGAAAATTAGAGTATATCGATTAAACCTGTTTTATTCCAGTAGCGCAAAGAAGCAATAACTTAATCAATTACTGAGTCAATTACTTTTAAATCCTCCTTTGCGTCCTTTGCGTCTCTGCGGTTCAAATAAATTGAGTAGCTAAATTCTAATGAATGATTTGGTTCTGATAAGAAGAAGAGCGTACGGTAGAGATCAGTATTACCGGCGGAGGGAGCTCCGGATTGAATTGGGGGATTATTGCATTCTGGAGGCGGAACGGGGCGTCGATTACGGGAAAGTGATGGCGTTGCCCGGGGAGATAAAGAAGGAGGATTTGAAGAAACAGCCGAAAAAGATTATTCGGGTAATGACGAAAGAAGATCACGGTCAAATCGAGGTGAATCGGGAGAAGGCCCGCAACGCTTTCCAGACCTGCCATGAGAAGGTGATAGAGAAAGGGATCACGATGAAGCTGGTGGCGGCCGAATACTCTTTTGACCAGAGCCGGCTCCTCTTTTATTTTACGGCTGAGGGACGGATTGATTTTCGGGAACTGGTCAAAGATCTTGCCGCGATCTTCAAGACCAGGATTGAGCTTCGCCAGATCGGGGTGAGAGACGAGGCGAAGATACGCGGTGGGATTGGACCCTGCGGGCTTCATCTCTGCTGTTCCTCATTCCTGCGGAAGTTCGATCCGGTCAACATCCGGATGGCAAAAAATCAACGCCAGCCTCTGGATACGGAGAAGATCTCCGGTGTCTGTGGGCGACTGTTCTGCTGTCTCAGGTATGAAGACAGCTTTTACCGTACGGCCTTCCGGAGGTTCCCCAAAGACGGAGACATGGTGATCACCCCTCGGGGAAAAGGAAAGGTAATCGACCTTAACTATATCAAAGAGACAGTTCTGGTAGAGATGGAGGATGAGATAAAACAGGAGTTCTCATTAAAGGATGTCAACCACGAATAATATATGGGTAAGAAGTATTATATAACAACACCGTTATATTACGTCAATTCTCCACTGACGATCGGCGGGGCCTATACTACCATTGTGGCCGATGTTCTGGCCCGCTACCAGAGGTTAAGAGGGAAGGAGGTATTCTTTCTGACCGGTTCCGATGAGCATGGTCAGAAGATTAAAAAAGCCGCTGAAGAGGAAGGGATCAGCCCTCAGGAACTGGCGGACCGGGTGGTGGGAACGTTTCTCGAACTATGGGAGATGCTCGAGATTACCAACGATGACTTCATCCGGACGACGGAACCGCGTCATGAGAAAGTGGTAGAGGAAGTATTCCGCCGGCTGGTAAAGAAGGGTGATATCTATTGGGGGAGCTACGAGGGCTGGTACTGCACGCCGTGTGAGACGTTTCTGCTGGATTCACAACTCTCCGAAGGCCTCTGCCCCCAGTGCGGCCGGCCGGTAGAGAAGCTGGTGGAAGATAACTACTTCTTTCGCTTCTCCCGCTATCAAAAACTTCTGGAGGAGCACTTTCGAAATAATCCTGACTTCGTCCGGCCTCCCTCGCGTTACCGGGAGATGCTGAACCGACTGAAAGAGGGCTTGAATGATATCAGTGTCAGCCGAGCCATCAGTTGGGGAGTGCCGGTCCCCGGAAAGGAAGAGCAGGGGATCTGGGTCTGGTTCGACGCGCTCCTTAATTACATCTCCGCTCCCAACTCTCTCACTCCCGGTGGTGAGGAGGAGATCTGGCCCGCCGATATTCATCTAATGGCCAAAGATATTGTCTGGTTCCACAGCCTGCTCTGGCCCGCCATGCTGATGGCGCTCGATCTCCCCCTGCCGCGTACCGTCTATGCTCATGGTTGGTGGACGATGGGGGGGGAGAAGATCTCTAAATCAAAGGGGGCCGCATACGCCCGGGATGTGGTGGAGGAGTTTGGGCCCGACCCTCTGCGTTATTTTATGCTCCGGGAGATTCCACTGGGCTTGGACGGGGACTTCTCGTTTGAAGCATTGGCCGTTCGCTACCGGAGTGACCTGGCCAACGATCTGGGCAACCTTCTTCAAAGAAGCTTGAGCATGATAAAAAAGTACCGGAAGGGTCGGTTGCCTGCTTCGGGAGAGGATCCGGCCGGGAAAGTGATTCTGGAGGAGATCGCCAGCTTCTGGCCCCGCTACCACCGGGAGATGGAGGATCTGAAGTTCAGCCAGGTTCTGGAGGGGATCTGGTCCTTTATCCACCGGGCCAACCGTTACATCGAAGAGAGCAAGCCCTGGCGGCTGTACCGGGAGGACCGGGAATCGGGCAGACTGGACGGGGTACTCTTTACTCTGGTCGCGATCCTTCTTCATTCGGCATCCTGGGTCCAGCCTTTTATGCCGGGGACGGCTGAAAAGATCTGCCGGCAGATCCAGCCTTCCTCTCCGATAGTGCCCGCTTTCTCCCAAGCAGAAGCCAACCCGTCCGGGGTGGTCCGGAGCGGGCAATTGATCGGTAAGATTGAACCGCTCTTCCCAATTCTTTTTTCGGAGAAAAAAGAGTGATGAAGATATTACTGACCGGCGGCGCCGGGTTTATCGGCTCCCATCTTGCCGAGGCTCTATTAAAGAAAGGGTACCGGGTGGTGATTGTCGATAACTTCAACGATTACTACTCTCCCCGCCGGAAAGAAGAAAATCTGAACGGGATCCGGGATCATCGCCGGTTAGAGGTGGTGCGGGCCGATATCCGCGACCGGGAGCGGATGGAGGAACTCTTCTCGCGTCACCGGTTTCCGGTGGTTATTCACCTTGCGGCCCGGGCCGGGGTCAGGCCCTCACTTGCTCAACCGCTTCTCTATCAGGATGTTAATGTCGGCGGGACTCTGGTCCTGCTGGAATCGGCCCGCCGGGCGGGGACGAAGACTTTTTTCTTCGCGTCATCTTCCTCCGTCTACGGAAACTGCCCGCGCATTCTTCTCCGGGAGAACGAGCCGGACCTGAGACCGATCTCACCCTATGGACTGACCAAATTGAGCGGGGAACACCTCTGCCGGATCTTCCACCGTCAGTACGGGCTGCGGATCGTGGTCTTCCGGTTCTTCACCGCCTATGGTCCCCGTCAGCGTCCCGATATGGCCATCCACGCTTTCATTCGTCTCATCTCCGAGGGGAGAGAGATCCCGGTCTTCGGAGACGGCACCTCCCGCCGGGACTACACGTTTATCGATGATATTGTCACCGGCATCCTATTGGCACTGGACGGCGAGTTCGATTACGAAGTCTTCAACCTGGGAGGCGGGCATTCAATCACACTCTTCGAGCTGATCAACCTGTTGGGAGATAAACTGGCGCGGACCCCGACCCTGAAACGGCTTCCCTTTCAGCCCGGCGACGTGATGGCTACCCGGGCCGATGTTAGTAAGGCAAGAAAACTACTGGGCTACCGACCGGTCACCGGGCTTGCTCAGGGGATTGAAAGGTTTATCACCTGGTTCCGGGAAGTTGAGGAGGAATCCACGTGAGTCGATGGAATAAATACCCCCTTTCAGCGTTGGCTGTCCTCTCCGTGGGGCTCTCTTTTGGCGTCTGCCATGCCGCCGGGGGCGTTGCTAAGCAACCCTTCCCCCTTGCCATCCCCTCTCCCAGTTCCATCATCACCACTTCGCTTCCCACGCAGACGATCTTGCCCTTCTTCAGCCCGGAGCCTTCGCCGACGATCTGTCTCACCCCCGGACAGCCGATGATCAGCTCTCCCACCCCCGGACCCACCCCCCGCCCGGCGATCGTCTGCGAAGGGGATCGGGTAACCTACCGTGATAATGGGAAGATAATCGTGGCGGAAGGAAATGTTAAGATCGGCTACAAGGGTCTGGAACTGACGGCCGACCGGGTCAAAGTCTATGTCGAGCGGAAGGAGGCCTTCGCGGAAGGAAACGTGACCTTGACCCAGGGGAACAATGTTATTACCACCGATAAGATCAGGTATGATTTTATCAAGGAACAGGGTATCCTCTCACCGGGTTCCGGGTATTACGCTCCTTGGTATGGCCGGGCGGAGACGGTGGAGACCGAGGGAGAGAAGAAGATCTCATTTACCGAGGGTTTTGCCACCATTGACGACTACGACCAACCCGACTACCGCCTGGAGGCAAGTAAGTTCATCATCTACCCGGATGATAAACTTATCGCGCATAACATCATATTTTATGTCGGGGATGTCCCCATCTTCTGGCTCCCGTATTATCGGAGAACTCTAAAAGATAAATGCGGGGGATTTTTTTTATATCCGGGCTATCGTAATAGCTGGGGCTTATTCTTTCTCTCCGGATACAACTGGTGTGTTCCGGGCCTGAAGAGCACCTTTCATCTCGACTATCGATATCGCCGGGGACTGGCCTACGGGCTGGATGGACGTTTTTACGTCGGCGATTCAGGGAAAGGGGAATGGCAGACTTATTACCTGAAAGACCAGGAGTATGAAGATTACGGAGGAGAAAAATCGACCCGGGAACGCTACCTGGTGGAGTTTGACTACCGGCAGGAACTGTTCTCCCGGATCGGGAGTTACCTCTCCGTCCATTATCTGAGCGACGCTACGATTCGGAGAGACTTCTTTCGCCGCCAATACGATGCCGATTCTCAGCCTGAATCATACCTTTATCTTGATCGACGCTGGGATAATGTTAATTTGAGCCTGAAAGTTCGTCCCCGGCTGAATAAATTTTATAACGTGGTCGAGAAACTTCCGGAGGCGAAACTCCAGGTTCAGGAGTTCCAACTCTGGGATAGCGACTTTTATTATCAGGGTACAAACTCGGCCACCAACTTCAAGAAGAAGTACGCGAACCTAGCCTCTACCAGCTACGAAAGTGGTCGGTTCGACACATTCCACCAGTTAAGCTACTCCGATAAATATTTCGGCTGGCTCAACTTTTATCCTTCGGTCAGCATCCGGGGTGATTTTTATACCAAGGGCCCCGGAGATCCCGAGGAGGTGATTACACCAATCCCTGATGCATCCCCGACACCGGAACCGGTGGAACCGCCGGAGCGTCATGACTTCTGGCGAAGGGTCTTCTCTTACAGTGCAGGGGTCTCCACCGATATCTATGGAATCTTTCCCGCCGAGAACGACTGGCTGGAGATACATAAGCTTCGTCACGTCATCACCCCCTCGGTCAATTATTACTTCACTGATAACCCCAGCGTCTATTACGACCGGATCTATCAGTTTGATTCGATCGATAAGATCAGGCGGATGAATTACTTCCTGCTGGGATTTCGCAATCAGCTCCAGACCAAGCGAAGTAGCGAGAGCGGGGAAGAGAGCTGGACACTGATTGATCTGATCCTCAAGACTCCGCTCTTTACTTACCCGGACCGGGACAATAACGGCCGCCTGATCGGCAATCTGTCGGGTGAACTCGAGGTCACCCCCTTCCCCTGGCTCGGCCTCGACCTCGATATGAGCTATAATACCTACGACAATCAATTCAAGGAGGACACCCTGAATATCTGGGTTCGGCCGGAAGAGGACTGGTGGGTGACTTTTTCCCAAAATTATCGCCGTTCCAAAGACCGCAACCGGGTCAGCTCGGAGGTCTATTTTCGGATCAATCCCATCTGGGCTTTAAAAGTTTATGCCCGTTACGATATGGTCAACGATAAATTTGAGGAGGAGTCGTTCACCATTTACCGCGACCTCCACTCCTGGAAGTCATATCTTCGTGTTCAGAGGCGTGATGCCGAGGACGAATATTCGTTCTACCTGGCATTCTGGGTTAAAGCGTTCTCACAATCCCCCCTCGATCTCAGCAATTAGGAGCCGAAAGTAAAAAACTATAGTAAGTAAAAAAGGGCTTTGTTATCATGGCAGGCTTTTTAGTTATCTTTCAAGTCGATTGACCTAAAAGGAGATTTTATAATGAAGGTATGCATTATCGGAGCCGGTTATGTAGGCCTGGTAACCGGCGCGACTCTCGCCGAACTGGGTAACCGGGTGATCTGCGTGGACAATAACGAAGAAAAGATCGCCATCCTGAACCGGGATGAGATTCCCATCTACGAGCCGGGCCTGAAGGAGATGGTCCGGGGTGCGCGCCAGGCGGGAAGGATGTCATTCATTACCTCGATCGCCGAAGGAGTCAAGGCCTCGGATATTATCTTTATCGCTGTCAGTACACCCCCAAAAGCCGACGGATCGGCCGATCTGAGCGCGGTTGCCGCGGTGGCGCGGGAAGTGGCGGAGAATCTGAACGGTTACAAGGTGGTGGTGGACAAGAGCACCGTGCCGGTGAAGACAGGGGAGAAGGTGGCCGAGACGATCAAGCGCTATAGCAAGGGCAACGGGGAGTTCGACGTCGTCTCCAACCCGGAGTTCCTTCGGGAGGGGTCGGCCATCTACGACACCTTCCATCCCGATCGCATCATCATCGGGACCTCGAGCCGAAAAGCGGCCGATCTGCTGATCGAACTCTATAAGCCGCTGAACGCCCCGGTCATTGTTACCGACATCAACAGCGCGGAGATCATCAAACACGCCGCTAATTCTTTCCTGGCCACCAAGATATCCTTTGCCAACGCCCTGGCCCATATCTGCGAAGCGTCGGGCGCGAATGTGGAAGAGGTTACCAGGGGCGTAGGGCTCGACAGCCGGGTCGGGAGCAGGTTTCTGAATGCCGGCGTCGGCTACGGCGGTTCCTGCTTCCCTAAAGACGTCTCCGCCTTCATCGCCATCGCGGAAGAACTGAGGTATGACTTCGGCTTGTTAAAAGAGGTCGAGAGGATCAATAAAACCCAGGTCGATTACTTCTTCAACAAGATCAAGGAGACTCTCTGGATTCTTGAAGATAAGATCATCGGGGTCCTGGGGTTGGCCTTCAAACCCGATACCGACGACATGCGGAACGCGCCCTCCGTGAAGATCATCTCCCGGCTCCTGGAAGAAGGCGCGAGGGTCAAAGCCTTCGATCCCAGGTCGATGGAGAAGGCCCGGGAGATACTCCCCGATATCGAGTACTGCGATGGCCCCTATCAGGTCGCGGAAGGCGCCGAGGCGCTGGTTATAGTCACCGAGTGGAACGAGTTCAGGGAGATGGATCTGAAACGGATCAAGGAACTCCTTCACCAGCCGATAATCTTAGACGGCCGCAATATCTATGACCCCGCGAAGATGGAGAAGCTCGGGTTCATATACAAGAGTGTGGGAAGGTAGGAGGGGAGCTTACTCGCGAAGCTCATCAACTCTACAATCCTGAATAATGAATATACTGGTCACAGGCGGGGCCGGCTTTATCGGATCCCATATCGTAAAAGC
>JAVCDH010000002.1 GCA_030765805.1 Candidatus Euphemobacter frigidus | reverse complement strand
CGTACAAAACTATATCATAAATTCGATTACCAGGGAGGTCATCTATACACCTCCACCACCGGAAGTCGTTCCGGCCCTCATGGCGGGACTGGTCGGCTGGTTAAATGAGGAACGGGAAATCCATCCGGTTCTTATAAGCGGAATTTCCCAGTTTCAACTGGTGCATATCCACCCCTTTGTGGACGGCAATGGTCGAACTTCCCGGCTTTTATCGACACTATGTTTGTATCGGACCGGATACGACTTCAAGCGTCTATTCACGATCAGTGAATTCTATGACCGGGACCGATCGGCTTTTTACAAGACGATTCAAAGCGTTCGTGAAAGAGACATGGACATGACCGGGTGGCTGGAATACTTCGTCAGTGGGTTAATCGCCCAGATGGAAGAAGTGAAGGAAAAAGGGGAAAAGGCGATCCGGTGCGATATGTCGGTAAAGAAGTTCAAATTGAATGAACGTCAAGCCAGAGCATTAAGCTTTCTCTTAGACCACGGCAAATTGACTATCCAGGATTATGAAACCTTGGTTTCAGATGTAAACCGTCGCACACTCCAGCGCGATCTTAAAGGTATGGTAGATAGAGGATTATTATTAACCAAGGGGGCAACTAATAATCAGATATATATGCTGAAGGAGAATATCTGATTACCACGACAAAACTTGTGACAAACTTACGACAAAACTTGCGACAATTTGGGAAGCTTAGGTGAAGTTTCGTTCGTGAATCGGGGTAAAATCTTTATTTTTGACAGTAGAAGTTTATGCAAACAAAACATACGGATCAGGATCATCCCCCAATTAATAAGTTCATGATTTAATTATTCTCAGATTTAAGTTTGGTTAGAATTTCTCTACCTCGTTACCGGGATATCCCCCGAACTCCCGTAATAAGCCCTGGTAGTCCCTGAGACTGCCCAAAGGCCGGAGTTAGCCCTGAATATCCCAATGTCATCGCGCGGGCCGCCGTCATAATCGGCCGGTACAGGTTGATCAGACATTCCCCCGAAATAAGCCCTGGTAATCCCTAAGATAGCCCACAGACCGGAAGAAGGGCGAAAGATCCCCGGTGCCCAAGTCCCGTCTCCATCGTAATCTCCCGGAACTGTTTCATCATCGGATGAACCGAAATAAATCCGGCTGATGCTTCTCAAAGCCCATAAACCAGAAGAACCCCGGAAAAGACCAATATATTTCCTCCCGTCACCTTTGTAATATCCGGGGACAGGAAAATCACCGGAACCCCCGAAGTAAACCCGGGTTACTCCCTTGATCGCCCAGAGTCCGCTCCCTTCCCGGAAGACACCGGCGTCACATCTACCATCGCCGTTGTAATCTCCCGGGACTGGAACGTCGGAAGAAGAACCAAAGTAAAGTCTGGTTACCCATCTGATCCCCCACAGGCCGGAAGCACCCCTGAAAATACCTATATCCGTGGTCCCGTTAGCACTGTAATCGCCGGGAACCGGGATATCAGAGGAGGAACCGAAGTAAACCCGGGTGATACTTCTTATTGACCAGAGTCCACTACTACCTCGGTAGATTGCGATATCGGAGGTGCCATCCCCATTGTAGTCATAGTTCCATGGCCGTGTAGCCGGGGGTAGTGGAGTAGGTGTGGTGGGTGGTGGAGTCGGCGGAATCGGAGTAGGCTGGGGAGTGGTTGTCTTCTCGGGCGTAGCAGTTTTTTGAGGACTGGGTCCCGGGGTCGGTGTTGAGGTGGGAACCGGGCTCCGGGTTGAGGTGGGAGCTGGGGTTCGAGTCGAGGTGGGGAGAGGTGTCAGAGTCGGCTCACCTCTCCCCAGATAGACATCGTCGAGGGCCAGGTCGACGGAGCCTTTTGTGTAAGTAAACTTCAACTGGATGGTGCTCGGGTTGATAGAAAATTCTCCAATCTGAGTGCCGGTCGTGGGGAAATTAAAGATATCACTTACCTCGAACCAGGTGGCGGCGTAATATTCCTCCACCAGGAGGTGGCTGGAAGAGTCGGTCCCTTGTCCTTTTACCCAAAATAGGAGCTCGTCGGGGTTAGTGAAGGCGGCCGTCTTGATCGTATCGCCGGCCGCGTTCAGTTTGATCGAGGGTAAGGCGGCTCCGTAATTGCCCGTGGTGGTATAGGTGTCGGAGTTCTGGTTGCAATTGGTAAAGGTCCAGCCAGTAGGCCTGGTCCCGGTCTGAAAATCGTCGAATCCCTCCTCTACGACGGCGGGAGGAGCGTTAATATTATATGTCTTTATCACCGCCATGTGGGTCATAGTACCGTGCGAGTCATCGTATAGGATCGGAGGAACCTCGCTCAGGTTTGGGAATACCCAGCTGTCAAAGACTATACCCTCTGGATAACTCCTCTGCAGGGAACCCACTCTGGTAGTCGTGTGCAGCTCGTCCATCAGGTGGTTAGGCATGATCCAGTCATAACGTTCAACCCGGCCTTCGTTGGTGTCGGAATCATAGTTTCGATCTGCCGGGGTGTGGTCGTCATAGTCCAGAAACGACGAGAAGATGCCCATGCAAGGCTCGGGGGGGGAGTGATAGGTATTGAGGTCCCCTCCGACAATGATGTACTGATTATTATCGAAGTTTGCCTGAACATAGTTCTTGATCAATGTCGCTTCGGCTAACCTCTTTGTCCGGTTAGTGGGGCCCGCACTGGCCTTGAGATGGACGCTTACCACCTGAAGGTCGATATCTCCCGGAATATTGATCACTGCCCAGGCAAAGTCACGGTCGGGCACTTCTGGATCACTCCATTCTCCCGAGGATTTGAAGGGCCACTGGCTGATGATACCGTTGGGGCTGGAGGCGGTTTCGTAATAGAGATAGTATCCCGGGCCGAAGACTTCATTTACATATTCTTCCCGCGTGCTTCCCGATGCGACATTAAACTCCTGAATCAGGACGATATCCGGTTCTAACCCCTGAAAGAGGCGCTTGCTATTGTTCTTATACCAGATGTAAGGCCAGCCACCACTGGTTAGGTTAGCGGTCATGACCTGGATCTCTCCCCAGAGGAGGCCGGAACTGGACTGAAAACCCACGGTCAGAAATAGACTTAAGCAAATGAAAAATCTACCGATGGGGCTCTTCTTATTCATGGAATCAACTTGACTTCGATCAATTTGCGAATTTTCGCGGATGAACCAATGTGAACGACGGTCAAAAATTTTATTGCCGATAATCACTTATTTAAATCGGCTTTCTATTCATAGGGAACAGCATAATCTTACTCGCCTGTTCAGTTTCCAGCAAGGTGAATTCTGGGGGAGAGGGGGAAGAGAAGTAAAACAAATCAGGGTCACACCCTGAATAAGTTCATAATTTAATTGTTCTTGAATTTATATCTCGTGTATTCAACCTCCCGGCCAGAGAGGTTTTTTCTTGGATAAGTGGAAGTAAAAAGATACACTCCTTATCCGGTGATTGTTCTTATTCTCTTCAATCAATATATAGGTCATAAAACAGTCATAAAACAAAGGAGGCGGATCATGAGAGCATGGATAGTATTGATATTAGCTTTAATGTTGTTTCCGGTAACGGCTTCGGCCGATAACGGTGATAGCGGGATCGCGAAAGTCAAATTTAGGGATTTAAAAGAACTTCTTCTGGAAAGAGTATTTGCTCTAAAAGGGAATGAAGGGCTTAGAAAAGTATATCGGGATAATCAGGAGCAGAAGAAAAAAAGCCAGAAAAAGATGATGGAGGCGATGAAATCCGGCAATTGGAATCCGATGGAATATGGGGATGAGGCGATATCCGGGAATAGAGAAGATGAGAAAAAAATTGAAGAACTTGCCAAGGCGGAATTGATCCGGATTATTGAGAAACTATATCCGAATAAATTTAAACTTGTATTGGATGATATGTTCAGTGACAACATCCTATACACATCAGTTTTGATCCCTGATATCACATTAAATATTAGACAGTATCTTATCAAGGCGAAATTAGCGGCAGATTGACAGTATTTCATGACTTGGTAGCCGCAGACTTTAGTCTGAGCATCCTGAAGAGTGCGGCTACCTTTGGATAAAGGCAACGGGTTTACCGAATCTTTAAACTAACTTCAGTCACTTAATCATCAGGAGGAACCTGTAATGAAAAACATTCTGACGATTATTCTCATCTTCGCTGTCTTCTGCCAGGGATGCGCGACCGTCTTTAAGGGGAGCAAGAGCAGCGTAAACTTCAACAGCGAGCCCGAAGGCGCGAAGGTGATGATCGGGGGGATGAACCGGGGGACCACGCCGCTCGTGCTGGAACTGCCCTCCGGCAAGAACCAGCTCGTCGAGTTCCAGAAAATTGGTTACCTCCCCCAACAGATTTTCCTGAAAGGTGAGACCATGACCGGCTACGTGATATTGGATATAGTTCCCGGCTTCCTGCTGCTCTGGGTTCCCATACTGGTTGATGCGGTGACGGGGAACTGGAATAGCCTGGAGCCCGACAACGTTTTGCTAACCCTCGAGCCCGCCGCCGCCCCCCGGTAATTACTGAATCAGTGGAAGCACCCTGGAACTACTTGCGTAAATCGGGGTCATAAATCGGGGTCAAATCTTTACTTTTGACAATAGAAACTAATACAAATCAGGGGCATACGGCTCAGGATCACCCTCCTTCGCCCATTCGACAAGCTCAGGGCTTCGGCGGGCTGGTCCCCAATTAATAAATTCACGATTTAATCGTTCTTGAATTTAAATATTGTGTGTCCAACTTCCCGGGCCGGGAGATTTATTCTTGTGGGCCGGGCTCTTGACCGATACAATCTTTATCCGGTGATTGTTCTTATGAAATTATAGTCAACAGTGGGAATTTGACCCTGATTTTCCAGGTTGTGGAATAAGTTAATCTTGAAGATGGAGGTAAGATATGAGTAAAGCTAAGAATCTGGCCAAGAAAAATCCCAAGAAGAAGGCGGTTTTAACCTTGAAGGAGAAGCGGAAGTTAAAGAAGGAGAAAAAGTTGAAAGAATACTAACCCGGATCAGGGTCACCCTCCTTCGCCCATTCGACAAGCTCAGGGCTTCGGCGGGCAGGCCCTCTTTCGGCGGGCAGGCCCTCCTTCGGCGGGCAGGCCCTCCTTCGGCGGGCAGGCCCTCCTTCGGCGGGCAGGCACGTAAATACTAAGTTTATGATTTAATTGTTCCTGGATTTAACTCTCGTATTTCTAACCGCCCGGCCGGGGCGGTTATTTTTGGTTTCAGCTTGCCAAATCCGGTCGCTTTTTTTAGACTTTGCATAGACTTTATAATTAGGAGGCAATCTTGAAGGATATTTGGCTGTCAGCTCTAATTACTATTGGCTTGTGGGCAATCTTATTCCTCCTGGTAAAATTTCTTTCCCGCTATGTTCTGCTCATCAAAAAGCTACTTTTGCAACTCAGCTTATTGATTGCCATTGTCGGTCTGATATTTTTCTTCCACTACTCCCATCTTGCGCTCTCTCCGGGATGGCCCGAGGCTATTTTTACAGCTTTGGTTGTCGTCGTCGCCTGGTCTATCCTGAAGCCGCTTTTCATATTGCCGGGATTTATTTAAAAGAAGGAGACGAAAGCAAGGCGATAGTGGCCTTGAGAAATATGCATGACCGTTACCCTACTTCTTATTATGCGCCCAAGGCGCTCTTTGAACTGGCTCGTCTCCAGGAAAGCATGGGGCATAATTTCCTGGATGACCTATTCGGAGTAAAAAGGAAATCATCTTTTCAGATGGCCGCTCAGACCTTGCAGCAGCTATTAAAGGAGTATCCCGAGAGTGAGGAAGCACCATCCGCCCTCATAGAGCTGGGGCGCCTTTACGATCCGGATCACCTGAACCAACCGAGAAAATCCAACCAGTTTTATAAAATTATCAGCGTAAAATTTCCCTCAACTTCCTGTCCGGTGCTCTATTATATGGCGAGAAACTTTGAAGTTCTGGGAGAGGAGGAAACGGCCCGGGAACTATACCGGAAGTTTCTCGAAGACAATTCTGCCGGTGAGGAAGCGCGCATAGCCCGGAAGAAAGTCAAAGAGCTCCCTTAGCCCGCGGTAGAGTGAATCGGGGATGTTCATGAAGCCCAATCAATATTTAAATGGTAATACTCTGGTTTAAAGATTACTATTGCTCAAGACAAAAATCGGCCGGGCGTATCTAACGATACCCGGCCCTAAATCAAGGAGGCAGACCATGGCGTATCAGATGGAAAAAGTCGATGTCTGGCTGGGTTTCCTCAAGGACAAGCCGGAAGCGCTGGCCGGGGCACTGGAGGTTCTGAAAGCGTCCGGGGCAAATCTCGAATTCATATTCGGCCGGGGCATGAGAGGCGGCAAAGCCATCTATTTTCTCGCCCCGATCAAGGGCAGCCCGCAGCTTCGGGCCGCCAGGAAACTTCACCTGACTAAATCCAGCAAGACCCTTTCCCTGCGAATTACCGGCCCCGATAAGCGGGGTATCGGTCTGGAGATCGCCCGGGCGCTGGGGGAGGCGGGGATCAACATCCGGGGCTTCTCCGCGATGGGGATCGGCGGAAAAGCCATGTTCTACGTCGCGCTGGCCCGGAAGGACATGGCCGGGGCTCAGAGAGTTCTCAAGAAAGCGTTGTAACCATTCGCGCGCCGCCGGGCGCGCCATCATTTTGTCTCCCGTTGCCCACAACAGGACGAAAGGGTGGATGGAAGCCGCACAGTGGCATCCGATATCCGGGACGAATTCCGCGGAGGTCTATCCGTGCCTTCGCAAGCCGCAGGTCTTTTCCTGCAACTCGTACCTCATCCGTACCCCGCACAGCATCGCGGTCATCGACCCGGGAGGATTGCCGGAGCAAACTGAGGTCCTGGTCCCCCTGGTCAGGAGCCTGCTCAGGGAAAAACCGCGGCCGGTTTATGTTCTTCTCACCCACTGTCACGTCGATCATTCACTTGAGGTAATCAAGGGCGGGGCCTGGGAAGAGTTTCCATCGCTGAAAGTGATCATCCACGCGGCGGGAGCGGCAGCCCTCAGGACAGCGGACCGCCGGACCACCCAGGCGGAGATCCTCGGAATCGGCTTGCCCCCGTTCGAAGCCGATATCTCTCTCTTCCCCCCGCCGGCGGCACCGGGACCGGCGGGCGCCCCCCTCTCTTCCGAGTCGATCCTCCTAAACCCGCCGGACGTCATTGAAGCCTACGCGGTCCCCGGCCACAGCCCGGACAGCGTGTGCTACCGCCTTGGCTCCGCCCTTTTCATCGGAGACGTGCCGGCGGCGGTTTCTCCCATGATCGCCGGGGCTCCGGGGTGGAACCGAGATGACCTGGTCGCGTCGGTGAAGGGGATCATTGGGCTGCTCGAGACGAACGATATCCGGGTTTGCTTTCCCGGTCACGGCCGGCCAATCTTCGGAGAGAAGATCAATGCCGCCTTGGCGCGGATCCTTCAAGAAGCCGTTGCGCTCACCGGGATCGAGACCTCCGATGCCGGCCGGGTTAAGTATATATCCGGGTACGCCCAGGAGCTCTTCGAAGAACTGGGGACTGCTTTCATGCTTATCCATAAAAGGATCGGCGATCTCGCCCGCCGCCTTCATCAACTCGAGGAATGGGCCGCATCGAGAACAATCGCTCGCATCCTGGACTCGGAACAGGTCTCCCGGTTCCTGCTCGACTTCCGGAATTTCCAGGAGAGCTTCCGGGCCGGGGAGGTGGTCGAGGTCCAGGTAGCCTTGAAGGCGATCCAGCTCATCCGTCGGATCGCGCGGCTGCTCGACTACGAGGAGCTGGACGAGGTCGTCGATCCGTCGCTCCTGCGCCTGACCAGAACGCTCCTGAGCGATTTTATCAACGCCGCCAAAGGGCTCCGGTTGACCGAGGAGAAACAGGAATCAGACCTGAACGAAATGGTGGGGACGCTTGCCGCGGAAATGAAGCGGACCCCCGGCGCGGGCGTATCGATCGAGGAGATCCCTGACGATCCCGATGGGTTCCGGGATTATCTCATCCGCGCCCTCTCCTCTGTCCCAATGTTCGAGCGGGTAGAAATCGTGGTCAACCCGGTGGCGGCGGAAGAGACGCCCCGGGTCCTGGTCGCGCGCGAGCGGTTCCTGGATGCCTTAAAGCGACTCCTGGAAGACCTGGCGGAAGGAGGAGCGAAATCCATCGTCTTCGCCGTGCAGTATCGTGAGACCCGACCGTGTCTCGTTGTCCGGGTCGAATTCAACCGACCGATTTATCAATTGGGGGACCAGCGTCTCAAGCCCCACCGCCGGAGACTAAGCCTCTCCGGCGCTCGGATGGCCGTGCGCTACTCGAGTAAGGCCCTGGATTTTACTCTGCAGTTTTAGGTTAAAATTGGGGTCGTGAATCGGTTGGTCAGTCAGTTGGGAAAAGGATGGCTTTGCCGGAGAGGGCGTCGAGCTTGACGGTGAAGGCGCCGTCGGGGGAGGCGGCACCTTCCGCTTCGCCGGTTATCAGGTTCCGCGCCGTGAGGCCCTGAAGGGCGCCGAGCGTAAAGGTCTCCTCAACAGGCTCCCGGCTGAAGTTTAAAGCTGTCAGCTCGATTCCGAGGCCGTCCGGGAGGCGGTGGACCATCAGGACGGAGCCCGGGTTTTTTACCTCCGGCCGGCCGATCCTCTCCGCGAGGTCGAGCTTGTATTCCTTCCGGATTTTGAGCATCTTCTTCAGGCGCGAGGCGAAGGATGAAGGGTCCTTCAATTGCCGGGGGAGGGGGCCATAGAGCGCGTGGGCCTTCGGCATGCCGGCGGTGGACTTCTTCGCGGCGGGGTTGACGTCCATGAGGTCATAGGCTCCGCGGTTTACCCAGCGGTAGTCGCCGTCGGCGAGAAGGGACTTGATCTCTCCGGCGGGAACAGGGAGCGCCCCCACCAGGTCCCAGCCGGAGAGGGCGAAGACGCCGGGCTGCATGGCGTTGTACATCGCCAGCAGGAGGTGCCCCTGCTTTAATCTGTCCTTCTCCGCGTCAGTCATGTTGTAGGGGTCTTTCACGCCGAGGGCCGCGGCGCAGAGCCCCGCGCAGGTGGTGCAGAGCCCGTTTCCGGAGAGCTTGTTGTAGGGGTAATCGGGACCGGTCGCCAGACGGTGCATCTCGTCGATAATCTCCCGGCGCAGTTCCTCCCCCCTGACTTTCTTCCCGCCGTAATCGAAGAGGTCGTCGCCCTGCTCGGAGAATTGGACGAGCTCGTAGGTGATCTCGTCGTGATTCTGGAGAGCGTGAATGAGTTGCCGCGGCTTCACTCCGGAGGAGGCCATCAGGTTGAGGGTGAGGCGCAGGAAGCCGGCGTTGCCGGTGAGGAGGGCGTGGGCGTAGGCGGGCCGAGTGATGAAGTCGTAGGAGAGGTCGGGGCCCAGCTCGGAAAACTTTTTGATATCTTCGATGGTCAGGTTGAGTTCCTGGAAGGACCAGCCTCCGAGCTTGCGCATCAGCCAGGCGATGTCCTCGCTGCTGGTGACCGAGAGGGGGTGCCCCTCCGACCAGCATTTGTCCGACCCGGGTTTTATCTCGAGCCCGAGGAATGGATTGGCGTCAAGGCGGATCACGCGGGCGCCGAGATCGAGGCGGGTTTTGACAATGTCTCCGGCGACGAGACGGTTGGCGGCGAAGCTCGGGTCGAGCCAGTTCAGCGTGGGCTGGCCGGCCCTGAAGTAGTGAAGGTAGACCCAGCGCCGCGCCTTCCCGTCGGCCCCGGTCACCGGGGGGGTTGCGTCCCAGGCGGTCACCGGATCCCCGCCCGGGACGGAATAGAGGACACGCTGGAGCCGGCCGGGGATATACCCCTTGTCTTTCAATCTGTCCACGGTATCCGCGGGGAGGTTCACGCTGTCCTCGCCTTCGGGGACGTCGGGCAGAAATCCCCAGTCGTCTTTTTCGATATTCACCATGGTGTAGAGACCCGGGTAGTCCTTATAGCTCCGTTCGGCGAGGCGGAAGTCAGCGCCCTTGCCGGTGTGGCCCGGGATGATATCCCCGACGACGATTGCCCCGTGCTTGTGAGCCGTGGCGACCAGCGCTTTATACTGCTCGTCATCTCCGAAGATCGGGTCGACCTGGTAGCTGATCCGGTCAAACCAGCCGTCAACGGTCGGCGTGTAGTGCCGTCCCTGAATTCCGCCGGCCCTCCTCACCGGTCCGGTATGCATCGCCCGGATCCCGATCTCCTCGAAGGCGGCCCAGAGATTTTCGCTGGCCATAGCCTGAAGAACTGACTCACCTTCCCCGGTGATGGTGGAGGAAGGATAAGCGGTGAACCAGACCGAGGCGGTTTCGATAAGTTTCTCCGGCTGGGGCAAAGCGTAAGGGTGGCGCCACTGGTTACCCCGCCCGGATACCATTTTGGCTAACTCGCCGGCCTCCCGGAGCATGGCCCGATCTTCCAGCCATTGGATATACGAGTCGGAGCCGCCCGCGGCCCCTTCAGATATTGCCGGGCCGAAGAAGATGGTGAAGATCAATAATACCGCCGGGAGCAGTCCTTTAGGTGTGTTCATTTCCTCCTCCTTTTTTTAAAACTGTCTCCAGTTTAATAAAAAGTTTGGGCTGCCGCCAGTGATTTGTCACCGGGAGTTTCCTTTGGTTTTATTTTTTCAATAAGCTCAACACCTGTTATAATCCTTTTTCGTTATTGCTGCTTTTGATCATCGATAACCCTTATGTCAGAATTGGAGTATAATCATGATTGAAGAACATAACCACAGCGTCCATGGCCGTCACGATGCGGCCGCGTTCCGCCAGGCTATAGTCGACAACCTATACTTCATGCGCGGCCAGGCGCTCAAATCGGCCAGCCTCAACGATGGCTACGTCAGCCTCTCCTATACCGTGCGCGATTACCTGATGCGCCGCTGGCGCGAGACCACCGATACCCACTTCGATGCCAATCCACGGTTTGTCTACTATCTCTCCGCCGAGTACCTGCTGGGACCGCAGTTGCGGAAAAACATGCTCTACACCAACACGACCGATCTGGCGCGGAAAGCGCTGGCTGACGTCGATCTCGATCTGGACGCCTTCATCGCGCAGGATATCGAGCCGGGGCTCGGCAACGGGGGACTGGGACGGCTGGTGGCCTGCTTCCTCGACTCACTGGCCACGCTCGACATTCCGGCCGTCGGCTACGGTATCCGCTACGAGTATGGCATCTTCAAGCAGTCGTTTGAGAAAGGCCGGCAGGTCGAAGGTCCCGACGACTGGCTGGCCTATGGCTGTCCGTGGGAGTACGGACAGCCGGATGACATGGTCGAGGTGCAGTTCGGTGGGCGGACGGAGTGGTACACCGACACAGCCGGCATGGCCCGCAAGCGCTGGATTGGGGCGGAGAAGGTGCGGGGCGAGCCGTACCATATGATGGTGCCCGGCTTCAACACGCGCACGGTCAACATGCTCCGTCTCTGGCGCGCTCGCGCCACGCGGGAGTTCGACTTCCAGCTCTTTGATAATGGTGATTACGCGCGGGCCGTTGAGCAGAAGGTACGCTCCGAGAATATCACCAAAGTATTGTATCCCAACGACAACACGCCGCAGGGCAAGAGACTGCGACTCAACCAGCAATACTTCTTCGTCGCCTGCTCGCTGCGCGACATCATCCGCCGATTCCGGATTCGCAACGATGACTGGAACACCTTCCCGGAGAAGGTGGTTATCCAGCTCAACGATACGCATCCGGTCGTGGCCATCCCGGAGCTCATGCGTATCCTGGTCGATGAGCACTTTTTAGAGTGGAAAGAGGCCTGGGGAATCACAGAACGCGTTTTTGCCTACACCTGCCACACCCTGCTGTCGGAGGCTTTGGAAGAATGGCCGGTGGACCTGATCGGCCGTTTACTGCCGCGCCATCTCGAGATCATTTACGAGATCAACCGCCGCTTCCTGGACCGGGTAAGTGCCCTCTTCCCCAACGATCCGGACCGCGTCGCGCGGATGTCGATCATCGAGGAGGGGCCGGAGCGCCAGGTCCGCATGGCCAATCTGGCCTGTGTGGGCAGCTTCTCCGTCAACGGCGTCGCTGAACTGCACTCCCGGCTGCTGCGCGAGCGGACGCTGCCCGACTTTGCCGGGCTCTGGCCCGACAAATTCAATAACATAACCAATGGTGTCACGCCGCGGCGCTTCATGCGCCTGGCCAACCCGCGCCTCTCCGCGCTGATCAGTGAGAAGATCGGCGAGGGCTGGTTGACCGATCTGGATCAACTGAAACTATTGGAGCAGTTCGTAGAGGACGCGGACTTCCGCGGGGCGTGGCGCGCGGTCAAGCATCAGAACAAACGGGAGCTGGCCGATCTCATCCGACAGACGACCGGTGTTGAAGCAGACCCTGACTCGATCTTCGACGTGATGGCCAAACGCCTCCATGAGTACAAGAGACAGCACCTGAAGGCGCTGCACATCATCACGCTCTACCAGCACCTCAAGGCCGATCCTTCCGCCGAGATCGTGCCGCGGACATTCATCTTTGCCGCCAAGGCGGCCCCCGGTTACCGGATGGCCAAGCTGATTATCAAACTCATCAACAACATCGGAGAGGTGGTCAATCATGACCCGGATCTGGCCGGCCGGCTGAAAGTAGTCTTCTTGCCCAACTTCAACGTCACGCTGGCACAAGAGATCTACCCCGCGGCCGATATCTCGGAGCAGATCTCCCTGGCCGGCAAAGAGGCGTCCGGAACGGGCAACATGAAGTTCGCCCTGAACGGCGCGCTCACCACCGGCACCATGGATGGCGCCAACATTGAGATTCGTGAGCTGGTCGGGCCGGATAACTTCTTCCTCTTCGGCCTCACGGCCGATGAAGTCTTCACGCTCAAAGAGAGCGGCTACAATCCCCGGGATTACTACGAGAGCAACCCAGAATTGCGGCGGGCTATCGACGCTATCGCCGACGGCACCTTCTCACAGGGTGATCGGGGGCTCTTCCTTCCTATCGTTGACGAGCTGTTGCAGCGGGATGAGTACCTGCTGCTGGCGGACTATGCTTCTTACCTAAAATGTCAGACGCGGGCCGCCTGGGCCTACCGGGATGCGGAACGTTGGACCCGGATGTCGATCTTGAACTCGGCGCGTTGCGGTTTCTTCTCATCCGACCGCGCCATACGCCAATATTGCGCAGACATTTGGCGGGTAGAACCACTGAGGGTCGGCTCCGCATAAATGAGCGCCTTTGGCGCTCATTTACTACTAAGTCTCTGTGGAAGGGGCTTCCAGTCCCAATAATCCCGGCTGAAAGCCGCTCCCATAGTTGTGAAACTAACGTGCAAAAATCAGGGTCCCTCCAATTAATAAGTTCATGATTTAATTGTTCTTGAATGAAATCTTGTATATCCAACCTCCCGGGTAGGGGGGTTTATCCCCGGCAAATACACTTGCTCCCGTTCGTACTCCCCTGTATAGTTTATTTTGGTGTTGTTTCGGGTTTTCCCGTCTGTTGCTTTAGTTTGAAACTGATCCGCCCAGAACGGAGATCCACCTGCCGGACAATAATAAAATTTTCGCGGAGTAAAAATTTCAATGAAGATGAAGAAGATTACACCGGCCCGCCGGACTGAGAATATCACCTACGCGGTGCGGGACGTCATTGTTCTGGCCGATCAGGTCGCCCGGCAGGGAAAAGAGATGACCTATCTCAATATCGGGGATCCGAATATTTTCGACTTTGAAACTTCACCCGAGATTATTGAAGTGGTATACCGGGCGATGAAAGACAACCATAACGGCTACGCGCCCTCCTCCGGCATTGAAGAAGCCCGGCAAGCGATTACCCGATCCTCCCTCAGTAAAGGCATCTCCGGAATCCGGGACGTCTTTGTCACCACCGGGGCTTCGGAGGCCATCGATATCTGCCTGACCGCGTTGCTCAACCAGGGGGAGAACGTCCTGATTCCTTCTCCCGGATATCCGCTCTACAACGCTATTGTCTATAAATTGAATGGTGAGCCACGGCCGTATTGCCTGGATGAGGAGAATGGCTGGCAGCCCGATATCAACGATATCGCCGCCAGGATCGATGAAAAGACCCGTGCTATCGTTATCATCAATCCGAACAATCCAACCGGCTGCATCTACCGGGAAGATACGCTGCGGCGTATCATCGACCTGGCGCTGGAGCATAACCTGGTTATCTTCTCCGATGAGATCTACGACAATCTGACTTTGGAAGGGGAAGAACATATCGCTACCGCGTCGCTCTCCGAAGAAGCCCCGGTGATAACACTGAACGGCCTCTCGAAAAATTATCTGGCCCCCGGTTTCCGAATCGGCTGGGGGATCGTCAGCGGCCGCCCGGCCGCGCTCCTGGACTACCTTGAGGCGATCAATAAACTGTTGCGGGCGCGCCTCAGCGCTAATCATCCCATCCAATGGGCGATCAAGGCGGCTCTGGAGGGGGAGCAGGACCATCTCGTCGAGGTCCGGGAAAAACTGACCCGCCGGCGGGATATCACGGTGGAGATGCTGAACGCGATCCCCGGGATTACCTGCGTGAAGCCGGAAGGCGCTTTTTATGCCTTCCCCCGTCTGGAGATCGCCGGATCCGATGAGCGGTTCGCGCAAGAGTTGATCAGGGAGACCGGGGTGGTCGTCGTGCCCGGTTCCGGGTTTGGACAGAAGCCCGGGACCAAGCACTTCCGGGTGGTCTATCTGGCCCCCGAGGAAGTGCTCGAACGAGCCTATCGCGCCATCGCCGGCTTCATTAAAAAATATAAAAGAGCCTGAGGCTCTTATCGCGAAGCAGCCGGCAGGTGGCCTCAAGTTTCCCCTTTACTTATAAAATTTTTTCGGAGCAAAAATTTTAGTGATCAAATACTGGCTCTTTGAACTGCTGCGATTTGTAGTCCGGATCTTGCATCCCCGTCTGATCTACGCCATCGGGGCGTTTCTGGCCGAAGTCACCTACCTCTTCCCACGAGAAAGCAAGCGCAATTTACGGGCCAACCTCATCCATATCCTGAGTTACCGGGGGGAGGATGTATCCACCCGGGATGTTAGGAAGAAGATCCGGATTTTGATCCGAAAAAATTTCCGGAATTTTTCATATTATCTGGTTGATTTTTTCCGTTTCTCACAGCTGAGCCGGAAAGATATCAAAGATATAGTTGAACTGACCGGAACCGCGAACATCGACCATGCTCTCTCCGGGGGAAGGGGAGCGCTTGGCGTGACCGCCCACCTCGGGAACTGGGAACTGGGAGGAATGCTTCTGTCGCGGTTAGGCTACCCCGTTAACGCGATCGCCCTTTCCCATCAAAATACCCGGCTCAATCGCTTATTTGTCAATCAGCGGGCCCTCTCCGGGATGAAGGTTGTCCCGGTCGGAAAGGCCGTGTTGAAGAGCCTGCGCGCTTTAAAAAAGAATGAACTGGTCTTGATTCTTGGTGACCGAGACGTCACTGAGAGGGGAATTGAAGTCACTTTTTTCGGAGCGCCCGCCCACATCCCGCGCG